>JAIUMW010000060.1 GCA_022565365.1 Oceanicaulis sp. | reverse complement strand
CTGGCCATCGGGCCGAGCGCGCGCTGGCTGGTGCGCCTGCATGGCGCTGAACATCCTGACAAGCTGCCCCAGCCGCCCGCCCTGATCGCGCCCATGGCGGCGCTGATCACCGATGCCGCCGACGGCCCCTCGCGCCTGTCGGCGGCGTCCGCCCGCGTGGTGCTGGACTCGGTGGCCGCCCGTATGGCCGAAAGCGGCGCGTTCACGCGCTATTTCGGGCGGCTGCAGATTTTCCTGGGCCTGCTGGGCACGTTCTACGGCCTGCTTCTGGTGGTGTCGGATGTGGGCGAGGCGGTGCGGGCGGTGTCCGCCACCGCCACCGGTTCGGGCGAGACCGACGCCATGGCGTTGATGGCCGCCATTGAAGAACCGGTTCAGGGCATGGGCACAGCCTTCGCCTCCTCCCTGTTCGGTCTGGCGGGCGCGCTGATCATCGGCTTTCTGGAGCTACAGGCGAGCCGGGCGCAGAACCGCTTTTATAACGAGGTGGAGGAATGGCTGTCCTCGATCTCGCGCCTGTCGTCGGCCGGCCCGGCCGGGTCGGGCGATGAGACGGGCGGCGCCTATGTAGGCGCGCTGCTGGAGCAGAGCGCCGACGCGCTCGACCGGCTATCCCACACGCTGGAGCGTCATACCCGCCAGCTGGAGACCATTATGGCGCGCTTTGCCGAGGATTCGGCTGAAAGCCAGCGCGAGGCGGCGCGCCTCTTGCGTGACGAGATCAAGGTGCTGGTGCGGGCGCTGGAAGCCCAGGCGCGCATCAACCGGGAACGCGGCGGCGAGGACCGCTAGTCATGGCCCTGCCGCGCCACCTCCAGCAAGGCCAGGGTGACCAGGGCGATTACTGGCCCGGCTTTGTCGACGCGCTGGCGACGCTGCTGCTGGTGATCGTCTTCCTGCTGGCGGTGTTCACCGCGGGGCAGTTCGCCCTGTCCACCGCGCTCACGGGACGTGACGAGCAGTTGGCCGAACTCAATGCCCGCCTGTCCACGTTGGCTGAAGAGCTTAATCTGGCGCGCAGCGATAATGAACGCCTGTCGGTCAGGATCAGCGGGCTTGAGACCGAGCGCGACCAGCTGGCCGCCGCCAATGTGGAGCTGGAAGCCTCGCTGGGCAGTCTGCGCGAAGGCCTGGCCGCCGCCCAGGCGGCGCTGGAGGAGGAAGAGGCGCTGGGCGAGGAGGCCCAGGCCACCATCATGCTGCTTAACAATCAGATGGCCGCCCTGCGCGAGGAGCTGGCCCGGCTCAACGCTGCGCTGGAGGCGTCTGAAGCGCGCGAGGCGGAGCTGGGCGCCGAAGTGGTCAATCTGGGCCGGCGTCTCAATGCGGCCCTGGCCAGTGAGGTGGCGCGTCTGGCCCGCTACCGGTCCGACTTCCTGGAAGCGATGGTGGCCGTGCTGGGCGACCGCTCCGGCGTGCGCGTATCCGGCGACCGGTTCGTCTTCGAGACCGACATATTGTTCGCGTCAGGCTCGGCTGATCTGTCCGAAGAGGGGCGCGCGGCGCTCACCCCCATCGCCGATGCGATTTTGCAGCTGATCGGCGAATTGCCGTCTGATCTCGATTGGGTCTTGCGCGTGGATGGCCATACCGACCGGGTGCCGCTGGGTCCCAATGCGCCCTTCCGGTCAAACTGGGAGCTGTCGACGGCGCGGGCGCTGTCGGTGATCAATTATCTGGAAACGCGCGGCGTACCGTCGCGGCGTTTGCTCGCTGCAGGCTTTGGCGAACACCACCCGATCGCAGAGGGCCGGACGGCGGAAGCCTATGCGCGCAATCGGCGAATTGAGCTGAAGCTGGACGCGCGCTGAGGCGAAAACTCGTCCGAATGCGGATATCCACAGGAAGTTTTTGCGGCCCGTTCAGCTAAGTGCCTGACCGGAAACGCGGCGCCTTTTGTGGGTTGAACCGGGCGTGCAGCGGGTATATACACCGCGGCTCAATTTCGGCAGGATTGCAATTGCAGGGTTAATCGCCTTGCACTGCAGAACGGTCCGACAAGTTCGACACACACATCATGGCGACCGCCTTCGGGCGTCGCGGATCACAGGGGCCGGAGCGGCGCAATGAAACAGGATATTCACCCCGACTACCACTTCATCGAGGTGGTGATGACGGACGGAACCCGCTTCAAGACCCGTTCCACCTACGGCAAGGAAGGCGATGTCCTCAATCTGGACATCGACCCGCGCACCCATCCGGCCTGGACCGGCGGGTCGCAGACCCTTGTTGACCGCGCCGGCCGCGTGTCGCGCTTCAAGGACAAGTTCAAAGGCTTTGGTGTCTAAGCGTCCATCCCCCCTCGATCGGACGAGAGCTCAGCTCCATCAGGGTCTTTAGAAGAACGCCCGCAGTCTCCCCTCGACTGCGGGCGTTTTCTGTTTTGGGGCCAGCGCACGCTGCGCCTGCGGCGCCGTAGCGCTTTTCTGACAGCGGCGCTGCGCTATGCTCGGATTCATGAGCAAACGTATTTTCTCTGGCGACGTGGTGGTGTCCGGCGGGGGTCTCGCCGGGCTGACGCTGGCGCTGGCCCTGCACCGGGCGGGGCTGAGCGTGGCGCTGGTGGACGCCATGGCGCTGGATGCGCGCACCGCGCCGGCCTTTGACGGGCGCGCCTCGGCGCTGGCCTATACCAGCTGGCGCATGCTGGAAGCCGTGGGCGCCGCTGAGCATCTTCAGCCCCACGCCCAGCGCCTTGAAGACATTCTGGTGGTCGATTCCCGGCCTCTGGACGGGCTCAAGCGCGGCGGACCGGGCCCCGACCAGCTGCATTTCGACCGGCGTGAGATTCATCCCGGCCGCGGCGGCGAGCCGCTGGGCTGGATGGCGGAGAACCGCCACACAAGGCTGGCGCTGGCGCGCGCCGCTGAAGCGGCGGGGCTGACCATGATTGCGCCGGCGCGCGTGACCGGCATGACCGAGACGCGCGGCCGCGCGATCGTCACGCTGGCGGACGGGCGTGAACTGGACGCCAGCGTCGTGGCCGCGTGCGATGGCAAGGCCTCGCCCCTGCGCGAGCAAGCCGGCATCCGCACGCTGGGGCGCGCCTATGGCCAGTCGGCCCTTGTACTCACCGTGGAGCATGAACGCGCCCATGAGGGCGTGGCCTATGAAGTCTTCATGCCGTCCGGGCCCTTCGCCATTCTGCCCCTGCCGGGCAACCGCTCCAGCCTGGTCTGGACCGAGCGCACTGACGCCGCCGAGGCGCTTGCGGCCATGGATGAGGCAGGCTTCCAGGAGGCGCTGGAGGCGCGGTTTGGCGATTTTCTGGGCGCGGTGCGTCCGGTGAGCCAGCGCTGGTGCTATCCGCTGGGCCTGGTGCTGGCCGAGCGCTTTACCGCGCCGCGCCTGGCGCTGGTGGGTGACGCGGCGCGGGCGATCCACCCCATCGCCGGTCAGGGCTTCAATCTGGGTGTGCGTGATGCGGCGGCTTTGGCCGAAGTGCTGATCGAGGCCAGGCGCGCCGGGCTCGATCCGGGCGCGGCGGCGACCTTGACGCGCTATGACCGCTGGCGGCGCACCGATTCTGCGGCATTGGTGCTGGGCACCCATGGCGTCAATGCGCTGTTCTCCAATGACCATTCCATCGTGCGCAGCGTGCGCGGTCTTGGATTATCGCTGGTGGACCGCATACCGGCGGCGCGGCGCTTCTTCATGCGCACGGCTGGCGGCGAGATCGGCGATCTGCCCGCCTTCCTGCGCGGCGAGAGGCTGAGCCTCTAGCTCAGATCCCGTCCGGGTCAGCGGCGGCCGCGCGCCGCGTCCCGCCCAGCCGCGCCGGTCCTAGAAACACCGCCCCGTCCTGCAGGCGGAAAGGCAGGGCGATGCCGTCCTGTCGCGGCGGCGCCATCAGGGCGGCCAGACGCAGGGCCTGGGCCTGTTCTTCATTGACCAGACCGGCGGCCACCAGCGCGCCGGCCAGACGCTCGGGGTTCGACACCACGACGCTTAGCCGGCCGTGCGGCAATAATCTCTCGTCCAGACGCAGCCGCCCCGATCCGCTGGCCTGCGCCGGGCCCCAGTCCAGCAGCGCCTGATTGACCTCTAGCGCGCCGCCGCCGGCAGTCCAGGCCAGCGGACTGCCGCTGCCGGCCAGCGCGCTCCAGACCGTCACATCGGCGAGCAGCCGGATCTCTTCTGCGCGGCCCCCGAACGCCCCGAAAATGCGCTCGGGCAGGACGCCTGCACCCGTTTGGGCGCCGCGCATGTCGACGCGCAGGCGCAGCACGTCGCTGTCGGACAATATCCCGGCCATGGCCAGGTGCTCGATGGTTGCGAAAGCCGGCTGCGGACCTTCCAGCGCGGTCACCTCGAGGGCCTCGGCCTCGGCGCCGATGCGGGTATTGGCGCCGTTCTCGCCGGTGACTGACAGGCGCAGCGATGCAGCCGCGATCTGATAGCGCGCCGGTGCGCCGTCAATGCCGGTGGCGAGCTCGCCGCGCCCGTCCAGCACCAGAATCCAGTGATTGATGTTGTAAAACTGCGCGCTGGCCGCCACCCGGTCCCAGGCGATGGACCAGCCGCCCGCGGCTTCCGGCGCGGTGAGAGCGGGCGCCACAACGCGCACCGAAAACCGGAACGGATACCCCGAGACGGTGAGGTCTTCATGGGCGACGTCGTAGCCTTGCGCTTCCTGTTCCTCGATCCAGGCCTCGGCGGCGGCGCGGATCTGCCCCGACATGAACACCCAGTAGGCGCCATGGACGGTGATCACCAGCGCCAGAAGGACAAACGGGATCAGCAGGGCGGCGCGCGAGGGCGGTTTGCGGCTCATGTGTCTTCAGCGCTTTCCTGTTTGCGCCAGCAGGGCGCTGGAGGCGGTTTCGATGCGTGTCTCAAGTTCGGCCATAAAGGCGTCTCTGGGCAGGCCCGGTTCGATGGCAGGCAAGAATTCGACCACAATGGTTCCGGGCCGGCGCACAAACCCATGGGCGGGCCAGTACAGGCCCGAATTGAGCGCCACAGGCACGCACGGCGCTTTCATGGCGCTGTAAAGCCCCGCCACGCCCGGCTTGTAGGTGGCGGTGTCGCCCGGCTCAAGGCGCGTGCCCTGGGGGAAGATCACCACCTGGCGGCCCTCGCCGGCGCGGTCGCGCGCCTGTTTGAGCATGTCGCGCAGCGCCTTGGCGCCCGCTGAGCGGTCCACCTTGATGTTTTTCAGCTTCATGGCGTACCAGCCGAACACCGGCAGGAAGGCGAGCTCCTTTTTCAGGATGATCGCCGGGTCGGGCAGGATCGCCCAGAAGGCCAGCGTTTCGAACATGGACTGGTGCTTGGAGGCGATCAGCGCCCCGCCGGCGGGCACGTGCTCGCGCCCGCGCACCTCATAGCGGATGCCGCACAGCACGCGCAGGCCGCCAAACACCAGGGCGAGATAGAAACGCAAGGCGGCGCGGGTCCAACTGCGTGGACCCAGAAGGGTCGGCGCGAACACAATCCCCAGCACCGCCATCAGGCCGTACATCCAGCCAACAAACAGAAGTGATCCGATCAAGGCCATCTTGGGTCTTTCGCGAAGGGTCAGGCGGGCGGGGCTTGAGCGGACGCACGCCCGGCGCGGGTGCGCCCGGCGGCGCGTTCGCGAACGAAAACGGCGGCGTATTTGAAATACTCCAGCAGCCAGCGCCGCCCCTGCGACGGACTGCTTAATGGCCCGGGTGCGCGTACGCCATGGGCGATCAGCTGCAGTTCGGGCGCGGCGGCGTTCAGCTCCAGCAACGCGCGCGGCATGTGATAATCGCTGGTGACCACCAGGATGGCGGTATAGCCGCGCTCGCGCGCCCAGGCGGTGATCTCAAGCGCATTGCCCGCCGTGTTGGACGCTTCCACGCCAATATCAACGCAGCATTCAAACACGGAAGCCGGCGCGCCAGCCGCAGCGGCGATGTCGGCGGGCGGGCTGCCCGGGTTGACGCCGGAAATGAGCAGGCGGCCGGCCCGTCCGGCTTGCAACAGCTCCACACCGGTCGCCACGCGCCCGCCTCCGCCGGTGAGCACGACGACGCCCGCCGCCGCAGCCGCCGGATCAGGGCCCAAACTGCGGGCCTCGCGCACAAACAGGGCGAACCCCGCCGCCAGCGTGAACAGCGCCACGAAGGCGATGAGGCGGGCCAGGCTCAGCAAACGCCTCATGGCCAGCGCGCCTTCAGCTCGCCGGTGACCGCCAGACGCGCCGCACCGGCGGCGATCAGGGCCGAGGCCAGAGCGGCGCCCGGCGCAATGGCCGCCGCGCTCCAGCCCAGCGCCGGGACTGGCAGGAAAAACACCGCGCCAGCCGCGCCTGCGCCATGGGCCAGGCCATATCCGGCCAGCGCCGCCAGCCCTGCGCCCGCAAGCCCGGCTTTCAGTCCCAAAAAAAAGAACCGCCGCTGGAAAATGCCGGTCACATACCGGTCCGGCGCGCCCACCAGGTGCAGGGCTTCGGCTACGTCCCAGCGCGCCGCCAGCGAGGCGCGCGCGGCAAAGGCGATGACGGCGGCGGCGGCCAGCGCCAGGATCGCCACCAGCCCCAGCGCGAAATAGCGCACCGCGCCGGCGGTGCGCTGAACCGCTGCCTCCCAGCGGGCATGATCGTCCACCACGACTTCATAGGGGTTGTCGCGCAGCAGCGCCTCTATGGCGCCCGGCGCCGGCGGGGCGTCCGGATCGACCCGTACGGCGATCAGGCGCGGCACGGGCAGATCATCGGGCAGGCCTGCGCCGCCCAGCCAGGGCCGCAGCAGCGCCTCGGCGTCGGCCCGGCTGCGGGCGGTGGCCGAGAGCACGCCGGGCAGGCGCGCGATCTGCGCCGCGGCGTCCAGCGCGTCCGCATCAGCGTCGCGCGCGTCTTCGGCGATGAGTTGCACGGTGAGTTCACTGGACAGCTGGGCGGTCCAGCCCTCGGCCGCCTGCCAGGCGCCCGCCGCGCCAAAGCCTGCCAGGCTCGCCAGAAACACCAGGATCGCCGCCACGGCGAAGAGCGGCCGGTCCCGAGCGTGATCGGGGGGTAACAGCGCCGCCGGGCGGCGGGGTTTGTCCGGCGTGCTCATGCCGCTCTCGGCTGGCTGACAAGACGGCCATCGGCCAGTTCCAGCACGGGCGCGGCCAGCGACCTCACCAGGGTTATGTCATGGGTGGCGATCAGCACGGTGGCGCCCAGCCGGTTCAGTTCCACGAGCAAGCGCAGGAGGCGCCGGGCCATGGCCGGATCGACATTGCCGGTAGGCTCGTCAGCGATCAACAGCTCGGGCCGGGAGATGACGGCGCGGGCGATGGCGGCGCGCTGCTGCTCCCCGCCCGACAGGCTGGCCGGGTGGGCATGCATGCGGTCACCCAGACCCACCCAGGCCAGAAGGTCGGCTACATCATCAGCATAGCTCGTGCGCGGCTGGCCGGCGACGCGCAGGGGCAGGGCGACATTGTCGAACACGCTGAGGTGCTCCAGCAGGCGGAAATCCTGAAACACCACGCCGATCCTGCGGCGCAGACCCGGCAGGGCGTCGCGCGGCATCAGTGCCGTGTCGCGCCCGAACAGGCTGATCAGCCCGCGCGAAGGCTGGCGGGCGCGGTAGATGAGGCGCAGGAGCGAGCTTTTGCCGGCCCCGGACGGTCCGGTGAGGAAATGGAAACTTCCGCTTGGTAAATCAAAGCTGAGATCGCTGAGAATCTCGGGCCCTCGCCCATATCGAAGGCCAACCGAATCAAAGCTCACAGCCGGATCGCGGCTGTGTGTCAGGTCCGGGGCGGGGCGGGGTTTCAGGGTCATCGCTCTGCGGTCCGGGAACAAGTCCGTGTGGCGGGATTCGCCATCAACTATGCAGGAAAAGCGAGCGCTGCGTCCATGATCGTCACCTGTCCCAGCTGTGATGCGAAATACCGCGTCGAGCCGGCCGCCCTCGAGGCGCGCGGCGGACGGGTGCGCTGCGCATCCTGCGGTCATGGCTGGCAGGTGGAGGCCGAGGCGCTGACCCTGTCGGAACCCGCCGAGCGCCCGACGCCCAAAGCGCCCGAGCCTGCGCCGGCGCCCAGCCTGCGCGACAAGCCCGCCGCCGCCATCCGCGCGCGCACCGAAGCGCGCCGCCGCAAGGCGCGCGTGGCGATGGAGGGCGCGGGCTGGGCCGGCGTGGCTGCCGCCCTCGTGGTGGTGCTTGGCGGCGCCGTGCTGATGCGCGCCGATGTGGTGGCCGCCTTCCCGCGCGCCGCGGGGGCTTATGCGGTAATGGGTCTGGAGACCCATCCCATGGGCCTGGCGGTGGAGCAGCTGACCGCGAGTTTTGAAGATTCCGAAGACGGCGCCCCGGCACTGGTGGTCGAAGGCGTGGTGCGCAACACCACCGGGCGCATGCGCCGGACCGCGCCGCTCATGGCCATTGCGCTGGACCAGGACGGCCAGGTGCTCGCCGAATGGCGCGTCATGCTGGAATCCACCGCGCTGCCCGGCGGCGCGGCCGAGCGCTTCCGCACCCTGATGACCGCGCCGCCCGAAGCGGCTGTGGGTGTCGAGGTCGTGGTCGAGGGCTGACCCGGCCTTATCTGTTCTTGGGTGGCTTCAAGGCTTCAGGCTTGCCCGGACCGCGCGGACGCAAGCCCCCCTGGCCGATGCGGCCTTGCGCGAAATCCTCCACCAGCGGCGCGAACCGGTCGGCGCGCGCCGCGATATAGATCATCGGCCCGTCCGGATTCCTGCGGAAATTGGAATCCACCGCCACAACGCGCCAGCGCCCGTCTTCCTCGATCATGAAGGGCGAACCGGAATCGCCACGCGTGGTGTCGCAGTCATGGGACATGGTGTTGTCGTTCATGGCCTCGAGGACGCGGCAGGATTCGTTGCCCGACAGATTGTCGCCGGTATCCCACGAATAGCCCGCCTGGCGCAGCGTCACGTCTTCGGCCCGGTCGCGGCTCGCCTCGGCCAGGCCCGAGGGATGGAGATAGCCCAGCTCGTCGCCCAGCGGCGTGTCGATGCGCAAGAGCGCCCAGTCAGTCCCGTCCAGATCATCCCCGGCGCTGAACTGCGCGTCGTCCCACAACGGATCCAGCAGCACATCAACGACGCGCGCGCTGCGTGGGCCGCCGGGCAGGCCGTCGCCGGTTTCAAACCGTCCGGCCGGCCGGATGCGGCCCTCATCGCTGACGCAGTGGGCCGCCGTGGCGAGCACGTTGGGCGCCACCAGCGAGGCGGTGCACTGGCCGCCGCTTTCAAAACGGATCCGCCCGATAACCGACCAGGGGAAAACGCCGGTATCCATCAGGATACGGTCGTCATGGCCGAAGAAGTGATCATTGATGGTCAAGGGGCGTTCACGGCCGAAGCAGTCGGCACGGTCTGTGCGCTCCGCGCAGCGTCCGGTGCCGATCCCGGGCTCCTCGCACACGCCGTTGAAGGCGAACTCGCAGCTGTCATTGCGAAAGCGCAGCCCGGTCATCTCTCCGCAATCGGTGCGGTCAGTGCCTTGCGTGCATGCGCCGGTGCCGATGCCTGGCTCGTCGCATTCGCCGTCATTGGCCCACTGGCAGGAATCGTCCTCCAGCCCGGTGATGATGCGCCAGCAATCGGAGAAATCGGTGCCGGCCTCGCACGCGCCAGTGCCGATGCCGGGCTCGTCGCATTCCCTGTCATTGGCCCAGCGGCAGCTGTCATCGCCGGTATGGGTTCCCAGCGGTCCGGTGGCGGTGCGCTGGCCGGACGCTTCGGGCGCCGGCTTGGAGGGTCTTTGTACTGTCTGCAGAAGGCGGGTGTAGTCGCGCGATCCTGGCTGGTTGGAAAACCCCGCCGGCAGAGCCAGTCCGTCGGCGCTGGCGTACACCCCGGCTGAAAACAGCGCTGCGGCGGCCATGGCGGCCAGCGCCGCCAGACCTGAAAGGCTCAATAGACATCTCATAACGGCATCCCCCCTAAGCATGGTGCGCCACGCTAGCGCGTTCGCTGCGCCTGGCAAACGGGGATACTGGGACGTCCTGCCGAAAGTCAGGCCGGGCTTGGACGCTCGCCATCGCGGACCGACAGGCCGAGCTCGGGCACAGCCGCGCCCGCTTCGGCGATCAGGGGCAGGTGACAGGTCACCCGCGTGCCCTCGCCAGGCGCGCTTTCCAGCGCCACCCAGCCGCCGTGCAGGCGGACAATGTCATTGACCAGCGCCAGGCCCAGGCCGGCGCCGCCGCCCTCGCCGCGTTCAAAGCGCTCGAACACGTGAGCCTGGCGCTCGGCTGCGATGCCTGCGCCGTCATCAGAGACCCACAGCGTGATCTCGCCATCCTCCACGCCTGCGCCGATCTCCACCTGGCCGCCCGGCTCGATATGGTCCAGGGCGTTGGTCAGGAGATTGTACAAGACCTGCTTGAGCCGCTTGGCGTCGGCGCGCGCCACGGGAAGCTCATCGGGTGCGGCCTGTGTGATGCGCACGCCGGCGTGCTCGGCGCGCGTCACGATCAGCTGCGCGGTTTCCGCAATCAGCTCGGCCAGATGCACATCGCCCAGCTCCAGCTCCAGCTGGCCGGCATCGATGGCAGCGATATCGAGAATATCGTCGATCAGCTTGCCCAGCTGGCCCGAGGCCTGCTGGATGGCCGACATGTGCTCGGCTTGCCGTTCGGACAGGGGACCTGCGAACCCGCCGGCCAGCAGATCGGCATAGCCGTGGATCGTGGTCAGGGGCGTGCGCAGCTGATAGCTCACATGCTCGACAAACCCGGTCTTGATCTTCTCCGATTCCTGCAAGGCTTCGGCCCGGTCGCGCAGGGCCGCCTCGACCCGGCGGCTGTCGGTGATGTCGTCCCAGGCGATCAGCGTCGCGCCGTCGGGCAGGGGCCGGGTCAGCCAGGTCAAGGTGGACTGGTCGGTGCGCTTTATCTCTCCCGATACCGGCGTGCGTGCATCGGGGCCGGGATCGGTGATGCGCGCTTTCAGCGCCCGCCAGGCGTCGGCATTGGGATAGAGGCCCATGCAGGTTTCGGCCACCGCGTCGAAGGGGGCGTTGTCCAGGCTGTCGGGATCCAGCGCCCAGAGGGTCTCGAACGCGGCGTTGCGCAGTTTCAGCCGCCCGTCCGAGCCGAACACCGCCACCGCCTCGTGCAGCTTGTCCAGGGTGGCGCGCTGGACCTTGATCAGGGTGTTGTAGCGCGCCTGCAGGGCCAGCTGGTCGGTCATATCCTCGAAAATCATCAAGAGCCCGCCCATCAGATGGCGCTGGCGCGCCACGCGCAGCATCCGGCCATCGGGCAGGGCCCACAGCTCGTCGGGCATGTCGGCGTCGGGCGCGGCCTCGTAGAGCGCCAGCTCGGCCGCTTTCCAGCGGCCATAGTCCTCCTGCTCTGGCAGGCGGCGTTTTTCGCGCAGCCGGTCGAGCAGGGCTGAATGAGCGGGACGCTCGTTGAGCATCGCCTCTTCCAGCGCGAACAGGCGCACGAAGGCCTGATTATAGAACACCAGCCGCTTGGCCCGGTCGAAGATCGCCACGGCCTCGGCCATGTGGTTGAGGGTCTGGTCGTGGGCCTGGCGGAAGCGCTTGAGGGCGGCGCGCGCCTCCTCGGCTTCTGTCACGTCTACGGCGAACCCGGCGGCGCCGCCGCTCACCGGATAGACATGGAACGCCATGATCCGGCGCTGACCCCCGGCTACCGCCCCGCGCACGCTCAGGTGCGGCGCGCCCGCGCGCAGCGCATCCAGGGTTTGCTCGGCCAGCGTGGGCTCCAGCAGAATCTGCTCGTCCACCGCGTCAGCGGGGCTTTGCGCCTCGACAGCGCGGGCATAGGCGTCATTGACCCAGATCAGGCGCCCGGCAGCGTTCATGCGCCAGGCCGGAGCCGGGTTGCGCGCCGCCATGTCGTGGCTGGCCGCGGGATCGGTGTCAGCAAGCTTCCGGGGCTCTTCCACGCGGCCTTTGGGGCCGGCCTCCTCCATCTCGCGGATGGAGGCGTCGGTCAGCCATACCGCAAGCTGGCGCCCGGCTGCGCGCCCGTCGACTTCCAGAATGCGCCCTGATGGACCGGCGATGGTCAGCGAAAAGGCCTGACCCGTCTCCATCAGGCGGCGTAGGCGCTGGCGCAGCGTGGTGGCCTCGCCGCGGGCGCTATGGGCTTCGAAATCGGCGATACCGTCGAGTATCTCGCGCCCGGCATCGCCGCTGGCCGCCGCGCCCTGACCCAGATCGGCGAATTGAACCATCGCGGCCAGCGCGGCCGGGGAGCCGAAAATCCCTGGCTGGCCCCAGTCCCGGGCGTCGGGATCGGGCGGGGTCTCCCACACGAGAATGAGGCCGGGATGGGCGCCCAGCACGCCGCCCGCGCGCTCCAGCCGGTCTTCCAGCTGCGCCATGCGGGCGCGCCATTCGGCCCGCGCCGTCCGTGCCCCGGCGGTCATGCGATAGGCCCAGACCCCTGCGGACAGGGCGAAGGCCACCGCGCCTCCGGTGACGATCAGTGTGGCGAGCTGGATCGGCCCGGCATCTGTCATGCAGTCTTGCGCCCCGGTCTCATGGCCAGCCGCGCCCGTCGCGGGCGGGGCCTTGCGAATCACATCTTACCGGAAGGTGAATCGCGACGCGACAAGCCACTCTTCGAACCCGTCAGGGTTCGCAAGCGCGACTGCGCGCCCGCAGCGTGAGCGAGGACCGACCGAGCGGACGCGAGGGAGAACAAGGCCCCCTACTACCTCACCCGCACCAGGCCTTGGGTGAACTCGAACAACACCACGCAGCCGGTCAGCCGCGAGCCTGGCTCCAGCGGGGCGAAGCGCCAGCCGCGCACGGCCCGCTCGGCCTCGGTGTTGAAGCTGCCGCCCGGCACGCCGCGGGCCACATGGACCCGGTCGGTGGCGCCGGTCTCGGTCACGTCGAACTGCACCACGGGCCAGCCCTGCAGCCCCCGCGACCAGCCGCGGGCGGGATAGTCGGGCAGCCGCGCCTCGACCGCGCTCAGCTCAGACCCCGAACAGCCCGAAGCGTCGGCGGCCCGGTCCACATTGGGCGGGGTTGGCAGGTCGGAGGTGACGCGGAAGGGCTGATTGCGCGGATCGGACAACGGATTGACCGAGGCGCATGCGCCCAGACACATCGCGGCGAGCAGAGAAGGAGCAAGGCGGAGCGCGTTCATGGACGGACTGTGCCGCCCGATGCGCCGGGCTTCAAGCGGGGGCGGCGCCCGGGGGACGCAATCATGCTGAGATTGTCATGTGCCAAACGCGCGGCGAGCCACTAGCTTGACTGTCATGACACGTGCCGAGCGCCGCCTGGCGGCCCAGATATTCCGTGCCCGCGCCGCGCTCCTGTGGGAGCGCGCAGCGCCGGTGCTGGCGCCGGTTCTGGCGGCGCTGGCGATCTATCTGGCTCTGGCGCTGTTCGGCGTGTTCGAGCGTTTTGGCGACCCATGGCGGCTTGTCGCGCTTGCGACGCTGGCTCTGGCGGGTGGCTGGGGCGCAGCCCGGGCGCTGGCAGGCTGGCGTGCGCCCTCACAACGCGACGCAGAGCGGCGGGTCGAGGCTGATTCCGGTCTGGACGGGCGCCCGTTCGAGGCGCTGCGCGACGCCCCGGCCTCGGGCGCTGACGATTGGTGGACGGCGCACAAGGACCGCCTGGCCGCGCGGCGGGTTGTGGCCCGGACCCGGCGGCCCCGCGCCGCCGGGGCGGCGCTGGCCCCGCGGGGCGGGCGCGGCGTCGGCG
>JAIUMW010000059.1 GCA_022565365.1 Oceanicaulis sp. | reverse complement strand
GCAGACCCGTATAAGCGCGCGCGATCCCGCACGTGGGGCTCGGCGCGCCAGGGGGTGCGTCGCTCCGGTGCTGAGACCGGGTTTTGTCTGTCCATTCAAGCGGGCAGGCAGACCGGCTCGGCTCCGCCCCACGGAGGCCAACCGGAAAAGGACCGATCAAAATGGCTCTTCCTGAATTCTCCATGCGTCAGCTCCTTGAGGCCGGCGCCCACTTTGGACACCAGACCCACCGCTGGAACCCGAAGATGCAATCGTACATCTTCGGCGAACGCTCGGGCATCCACATCATCGACCTGTCCCAGACGGTGCCGCTCTTGCACCAGGCGCTGGTCAAGGTGCGCGAAGTCGCCGCTGGCGGCGGCCGTGTGCTGTTCGTCGGCACCAAGCGCCAGGCTTCCGAGCCGGTGGCTCTGGCCGCTCAGCGCTGCGCGCAATACTATATGAATCACCGCTGGCTCGGCGGCACGCTGACCAACTGGGCGACAATCTCCAATTCCATCGCACGCCTGCGCGAGCTGGAAGGCCTGCTGGACGCCGAGGGCGGACCCCAGGGCCTGACCAAGAAAGAGACGCTGATGCTGACGCGCGAGCGCGAAAAGCTGGAGCGTTCGCTGGGCGGCATCAAGCAGATGGGCGGCACGCCGAACCTGATGTTCGTGATCGACACCAATAAGGAGTCGATCGCGATCCAGGAAGCCAAGCGCCTGGGCATCCCGGTTGTGGCGATTGTCGACACCAACTCCGATCCCGACGCCATTGACTTCCCGATCCCGGGCAATGATGACGCGGCCCGCGCCATCGCGCTGTATTGTGACCTGGTCGCTGACGCGGTGCTGGACGGCATCACCGAAGGCCAGGCCTCGTTCGGCATGGATCTGGGCGCCAGCGAGGCGCCGAGCGCCCAGGCGCTGGGTCTCGACGAGGTGAAGCCCGAGGCGCCCGCCGCGGACAAAGCTGAAAACGCTGAAAAAGCCGGACAGGCTGAGAAGGCTGAAACCGCTGAGGCCTCCGAGCCTGCCGCCGCGCCTGCGGCTGACGAGACCGGGGCCGCCGCCAAGGCCGACTAGGCCTGGCGTCACACCAATGACACAGCCGGCCGGGGCCACGCTCCGGCCGGCGGCCCATAACAGACGTCCGCCCCCAAGGCGCGCGCAACGCGACGTAAGGAGACCTCCCCATGGCCGAGATCACCGCCGCCCTCGTCAAGGAGCTTCGTGAGAAGACCGGCGCAGGCATGATGGACTGCAAAAAAGCCCTGTCGGAAACCAATGGCGACCTGGAAGCTGCGGTCGACTGGCTGCGCACCAAGGGCCTGTCCATGGCCGCCATGAAAGCAGACCGCGTGGCCGCTGAAGGCCTGGTCGCCGTGGCCGCGCACGCGCGCGGCGCCGGCATGGCTGCAGCTGCGGTTGAAGTGAATTCGGAAACCGATTTCGTGGCGCGCAACGCCCAGTTCCAGGCCGCCGTGGCCGAGATCGCCGGTCTGGCGGTCGACGCCAAGGACGTGGCCGGCCTGCAGGCCGCTGCGACCCAGTCGGGCGCGAGCGTGGCTGACATGCTGACCAATCTGATCGCGACCATTGGCGCGCACATGTCGGTGCGCCGCGTGGCGACGCTGTCGGTGGATGCTGGCGTGATTGCGCACTACGTGCACAACGCCGCCGCCGAGAACATGGGCAAGATCGGCGTCCTGGTGGCGCTCAAGTCTACTGGCGACCAGGCCGTGCTCAGCGAGCTGGGCCGCAAGATCGCCATGCACGTGGCGGCGACCGCCCCGGCGGCGACGACCGAAGCGGACGTCGACGCCGATCTGGTGGCGCGCGAGCGTGAAGTGTTCGCGACCTCGGCGCGCGAATCGGGCAAACCGGACAACATCATCGAGAAGATGGTCGAAGGCCGGATCCGTAAGTTCTTCGAGGAAGTAGTGCTGCTCAAGCAGTCCTTCGTGCTCGATCCCGACAAGACCGTCGCTGAAGCGGTGAAAGCCGCCGAAGCCGAAGCCGGCGCCCCCATCGAGCTGACCGGCTTTGTGCGTATGGTGCTGGGTGAAGGCGTCGAGAAGAAGCAGGACGATTTCGCTGCGGAAGTTGCGGCGATGACGAAAGGCTAGAGGCAGTCAGGGCCCGGCGGAGCATATCCCCGGGCCCTTGCCTGCCAGGAATGACGCGCCGGCGCACCAGGGAGGGCGAAACGTGAGCGAGACGTGTGACGAACGGTCCCGTCCGGTTCCGCAAGGGCCCTACAAGCGGGTGCTGCTCAAAGTCTCCGGCGAAGCCCTGATGGGCGCCGAGCCCTATGGCATCGACATCAACACCGCTGACCGCATCGCGCGCGAAATTGGCGACGCGGTGGAGGCCGGTTACGAGCTGTGCCTGGTCATTGGCGGGGGCAATATCTTCCGCGGGCTGCAGGCCGCCGCCAAGGGCATGGAGCGCGCCGCCGCCGACTATATGGGCATGCTGGCCACCGTCATGAACGCGCTGGCCATGCAGACGGCTCTGGAGCGTGTGGGCGTATCCACGCGCGTGCATTCGGCGAGTCCCATGACCACGGTGTGCGAGCCCTATATCCGCCGGCGCGCCGCGCGCCATATGGAAAAGGGCCGGGTGGTGATTTTCGCCGCGGGCACCGGCAATCCGTTTTTCACCACCGACACGGCTGCGGCGCTGCGCGCCGCTGAAATGGGCTGCGACGCCCTGTTCAAGGGCACGGGCGTGGACGGGGTCTATGACATGGACCCGCGCGGTAATCCCCAGGCCAAGCGGTTCGAGCGGCTGGATTATATTGACGTTCTGGCCCGCGACCTCAAAGTGATGGACGCCTCGGCGGTGACGCTGATGCGCGACAACCAGATCCCCATCGTGGTGTTCAATATCCGCGAGCAGGGCGGTCTGGCCCGCGTACTGGCCGGCGAGGGCACCTGTACGATCGTCGGCCCGGCGCCAGGCGGCGCCCGCACCGGTCGCGCGTAACGCATCAAGGAGACGAGCATGTCCGCTTTCAGCCTGAAAGATATCGAAAAGCGCATGGATGGCGCGGTCGAGGCGCTGAAGAAAGAGTTCGCCGGGCTGCGCGCCGGGCGCGCCAGCGCCGGTCTGCTCGATCCGGTCAAGGTGGACGCCTATGGCTCGCTCACCCCGATCAACCAGGTCGGCACGATCGGCACGCCCGAGGCGCGCATGCTGTCGATTCAGGTATGGGACCGAAATCTGGCCGGCGCGGTGGACAAAGCCATCAGAAATGCCGGACTTGGCCTCAATCCGGTCATGGAAGGCGCGATGATCCGCATTCCGATCCCGCCGCTTAATGAAGAGCGCCGGGCCGAGCTGGCCAAGACGGCCGGGGCTTATTCGGAACAGGCGCGCGTCGCCGTTCGCAATGTGCGCCGTGACGGCATGGACGCGCTGAAGAAGGCGGAGAAGGACGGTGATATGAGCGAGGACGAACACAAGAAGTTCGCCGATCTGGTTCAGAAAGCCACCGACAACCGCATCGGCGAGATCGACGCGCTGCTTGCGACCAAGCAGGAAGAAATCACGCAGGTCTGAGCTACGCGCCAGACTCAAGGAGGCCGCCGACATGGCGCAGCCCGACGCCGCCGACCGGTCGCCGCGCCATGTGACCATTATTATGGACGGCAACGGACGCTGGGCCGCTGCCCGGGGCAAGCCGCGCGCCTTTGGCCATCAGGCGGGCGTGGAAGCGGTGCGCGAAACCGTGCGCGCGGCGGGCGATCTGGGCCTGACCCATCTCACCCTGTTCAGCTTCTCCACAGAGAACTGGCGGCGTCCGCGCGCCGAGATCGCCACGCTGTTTGATCTGCTGCGCCGCTTCGTCACCGCTGATCTGGAGCGCCTGCATGGCGAGGGTGTGCGCATCCGCGTGATCGGCCGGCGCGAGGGCCTGACGCCGGACCTGATCAAGACCATCGACCGGGTCGAGGCGCGCACGCGCGCGAACACACGCTTTCACCTCACCATCGCGTTCAATTATGGCGGGCGCGACGAGATGGTGCGCGCAGCGGCCCGCGCCGCCGCCGATTGCGGCGGGGATTTGTCGGCGCTGACCGAAGCCGATTTCGGGCGCTATCGCGACACCGCCGACCTGCCCGATCCCGATCTGGTGATCCGCACCAGCGGCGAGCGGCGCCTGTCCAACTTCCTGCTATGGCAGACCGCCTATGCCGAGCTGATTTTCATGGATGTGCTCTGGCCGGACTTCTGCGAAGAGCATTTGCGCGCCGCGCTGGATGAATTCGCCCGCCGGGAGCGCCGGTTCGGGGCCATCCGCGTATGACCGGGGCGCCTGCCCCCCGCAGGAAGGGCGCGCCGGGCGATCCGGTTTTCGTCAGGCGGGTGCTGTCGGCCCTGGTCCTGGGGCCGGCGGCGCTGGCGCTAGTCTGGGCGGGGGGAACCGCCTTTTCCATCTTCATCGCCGCCTTCGCCGCCGCCATGGCGTGGGAGTGGGTGCGCATGTCGGACAAGGCCGCGCCGCCACGCGCCTTCGCCATCGCTACCGGAACGGCGGTAGGGGCGGCGCTGCTGGCCGGTCAGGCCGAGCCCGGCTGGACGGCGGCCTGGATCGCGGGCGGCGCGGTGTTCGCCGGCCTCGACCGTCGCAGGCGCGGGCGCGCGTATGAGGCGGTGGCGGGCGTCGCCTATATCGCGCTGGCCGCCGCCATGCTGGTCTCGCTGCGCGAGGGCGAGCAGGGCGGGCTGATCGCTGTGCTGTTCCTGCTGGCGGTGGTCTGGTCGGCCGATATTTTCGCCTATCTGGCGGGCAGCTGGATTGGGGGGCCGAAACTCCTGCCTGCCGCCAGCCCGAACAAGACCTGGGCGGGCCTGGCCGCCGGCCTGATTTTCGGCATCGCCGCCGGGGCCGGTGTGGCGCAGATCATGGGATTTGATCCGATCTACGCCGCGCTGATCGCCGCGCCCACTGCGCTGGCGGCGGTGCTGGGCGATCTTGTCATGTCGCGGGCCAAGCGCCGGTTCGGTGTGAAAGACGCCGGGACGCTGATCCCCGGCCATGGCGGCGTGCTGGACCGGGTGGACGCCTTGATGATGGCGGTTCTGTTCGCTGGCGTCTGGCGCGCCGCCGGACCGGATGGCTGGCCGGGAGCCGGACTATGAGCGCACGCACCATCACGCTTCTGGGCGCCACAGGCTCGGTGGGCCGGGCCACGCTTGACCTGATCGCGCGCGCTGAAGCGGGCGCCTATGACGTCGTGGCGCTGACCGCGAATTCCCAGGCCCTGGAGCTCGCCGAGGCCGCGCGCCGGTTCGGCGCCAGGTTCTGCGCTGTGGCCGATGAAGCCGCCGGGCCCGCGCTGGGCGAGGCGCTAGCGGGCAGCGCGATCAAATGGGGCGCCGGTCCACAGGCCGTGGCGGACGCGGCCGCGATGGAGGCCGACTGGGTGATGGCCGCGATTGTCGGCGCGGCGGGGCTGCAACCGATCCTGGCCGCCGTGCGCCGGGGCGCCTGCGTCGCGTTCGCCAATAAGGAAGCGCTGGTGTGCGCGGGCGTGCTGATGCTGGAGGAGGCGGCGCGCAGCGGGGCGACGCTGCTGCCTGTGGATTCTGAACACAATGCGATCTTCCAGGCCTTCGACCCGGCCCAGCGCCGCCATATCCGTCGCATCATCCTGACCGCGTCAGGCGGCCCGTTCCACAACGCCAGCCTCGACACCATGCGCCAGGCGGGGCCCGAGCAGGCGGTGGCCCATCCCACCTGGTCCATGGGGGCGAAAATCTCGGTGGACAGCGCCCCCATGATGAACAAGGGGCTGGAGATCATCGAGGCGTGCCATCTTTTCGCCCTGCCGCAGGAGCAGGTGGATGTGCTGGTCCATCCTGAATCCATCGTGCACGGGCTGGTCGAATACGCCGATGGCGGGATGCTGGCCCAGCTGGGCTGCCCGGACATGCGCACCCCCATCGCCCACGCTCTGGCCTGGCCGGACCGCATGGATACGCCGGTGGAGCGGCTCGACCTGGCCAAGCTGGGCGCGCTGAGTTTCTTTGCGCCGGACCCCGGGCGCTTTCCCGCGCTGGGCCTGGCGCGCAACGCCTTTATCGCAGGCGGAACCGCGCCGGCGGTGCTCAACGCCGCGAACGAAGTGGCGGTCGCTGCGTTCCTGGCCGGACAGATCGGGTTTCTTGACATCGCCGCGGCGGTCTCGGAGGCTCTGGACGAGGGGGCGCGCGCCGCCGGCGCCAGCGCAGCGCCGGCGTCGATTGATGCGGTGATCGAAGCCGATGCGCATGGACGGCGGCTGGCGCAGGCGGCTGTAAGCCGACTGGCGCGATAGCTGCACGCAAGGACCGGAAAACCGCCGGATCAAAGGACAACTGACCATGATCGAGATGTTTGGCGCCGGGCTTCTGTCCATCGCAGCGTTTGTCGCCGTGATCTCCTTCGTGGTGGTGATCCACGAGATGGGTCATCTCTATGCCGGGCGCCTGTTTGGCGTGCACGCCGAAGTCTTCTCCATCGGCTTTGGCCCCACTCTCCTGCGCTGGCGTGACAAGACGGGCACCGCGTGGCGCGTCGCTGCGTTGCCGCTGGGCGGCTATGTGCGCTTCCGCGGCGACGAGAACGCGGCCAGCGCGCCTGATCGGGATGCGCTGCAGACCCTGCGCGACAGCCGCGAGGACGCGGACACGGTGTTTCATTTCAAACCGGTCTGGCAGCGCGCCATCATCGTGGCCGCCGGCCCGCTGGCCAATTTTGCATTGGCCATCGTGGTGTTTGCAGCCCTGGGCATGGCCCGCGGCGAGGTGGTGACTGCACCCATGGTCGGCAGCGTCCAGCCCGGCTCGCCTGCCGAGGTCGCCGGGTTCGAGGTGGGCGATCAGGTGGTGTCGATCAACGGCAGCCCGGCGCGCAGCTTCACCCAGATCAGTCAGGCGGTCATGGTCCGGCCCGGACAGACCATCCGGTTTGTGGTCGAGCGCGATGGCGAGGACGTGGTCCTCGATGCCACACCGCGCCGTGAAGTGCGTGCAGACGGGCTGGGCGGCGAGCGGGCGATGGGCTTTCTCGGTGTCGGTTCCGGTATCGGGCAGCGTGAGCAGGTGCGCTATTCGGTTTGGGAGGCGCCTGGCTATGGCGTGACGCGCACGTGGGATACGGCCTCAATGATCGGCGAGTACATGGTGCGCCTGGTTACCGGGCGCGCCTCGCTGGAGATGATCAACGGACCGATCGGGATCGCCACAACCGCCGGGCAGGTCGCCAACGTGTCCGTCGCAGCACCGCCGGGCGCCGACATGGCGGGGAATCAGCGCCTTTGGGCGATGGTCCTGTCGCTCGCGGCGCTGTCTGCAGTGATCTCTGTGGCGCTGGGTTTGATGAATCTCCTGCCCATCCCGGTTCTCGACGGCGGCCACCTCGTGTATTACGCCTACGAAGCCGTGACCCAGCGCGCGCCGAGCCTGGCCGCGCAGGAGATCGGGTTCAGGATCGGAGTCGGCCTCGTACTGACCTTGTTGGTCGTGGCCACGTGGAATGATTTGAGTTATTTGCGCGGTCTGTTTTTCTGATCCGGGAAGCAGGCGGCAGCCGAGGGGACGAGGCTTTACATGAATCGAATTCTTTTGGCTGTTGCAGCGCTTTGGGCAGGTGTGGCCCTGACAGACAGCGCTATGGCGCAGGCGCCGGGTGCGCCTGTCTCTTCTGATCCTCAAGCCACCGGGACCATGATGGCGCCCGAGGCGGCGGCCCAGCGGCCCGTGCTGCAAATTCTGGTGCGGGGCAATCAGCGCGTCGAAGCCGCGACGATTCTGTCCTATGTGCTGGTGCAGCCGGGCGAAGTGCCCAATCCGCGCCTGATCAATCTGTCGATCCAGACGCTGTTTGCGACCAATCTGTTCTCCGACGTCGACATCGCCGTCGACGGGGGGACCATGGTCGTGCAGGTGGCCGAGAACCCGATCGTCAACCGTGTGGTGCTGGAGGGTAACCGCGCCGTTCGCGACGACCGGATCACTGACGAGATCGAGATGCAGCCGCGCGCCATCTTCACCCGCGCGCGTGTCCAGGCGGATGTGCGGCGTATCCTGGAAGTCTACCGCCGGGCCGGCCGCTTCGCCGCCAACGTGACGCCGCAGATCGTGGAATTGTCCCAGAACCGGGTCGATCTCATATTCGAGATTTCCGAAGGTCCGGTGACGGGCGTGCGCCGAATCGCCTTCGTCGGCAATGAGCGCTTTTCCGAGCGGCGCCTGCGCGGCGAGATCGTGACCACTGAAGCGCGCTGGTGGCGGTTCTTCTCGTCCAATGACAATTACGATCCCGACCGGATCGAGTTTGACCGCGAGCAGCTGCGCGAGTTCTACAATGATCGCGGCTATGCTGATTTCCGCGTGACATCGGTGGTCGCGGAGTTGACCCCGGACCAGCGCGACTTCTTCGTCACCTTCACCATGGATGAGGGCCAGCGCTACCGGTTCGGCGACATCACTGTGGAGACCGCCATCGAGGATCTCGACACCGACTTCCTGGAGAGCGCGGTGCCGACCCAGCCGGGCGATCTCTATGTGGGCAGCCGGATTGAGGACTCTATCGAAACGCTGACCTTCGCCGCCGGGGCGTCGGGCTATGCCTTCGTCAACATCAGCCCGCGCGTCAGCGTCAATCGCGACAGTCAGACCGTCGACATCACCTATGTGATCAGCGAAAGCCCGCGCGTCTATATCGAGCGCATCGACATTGTCGGCAATACGCGCACGCTCGACCGGGTGATCCGGCGCGAGATGGACATTGTAGAGGGCGACGCCTTCAATCAGGCGCTCCTTAACGTTTCCCGTTCGAGGGTGCGCCGCCTGGGCTTCTTCGAAGACGTCGAAATCGAACCCTTCCAGGGCAGCCAGCCTGACCGTGCGCGCGTTCAGGTCAGGGTGACCGAGCAGCCCACGGGCGAGCTGGCCTTCGGGGCCGGTTTCTCGTCCACCGACGCGTTCCTGATCGACTTCTCGATCTCGGAGCGCAATTTGCGCGGCCGCGGCCAGTTCCTGCGTCTGCGGGTGTCGGCCAGCGCGCGCCGCGAGCAGATCGACATCCGCTTCACCGAGCCGCGCTTCCTGGACCGGAATCTGGCCGCCGGCTTCGATCTGTTCACCGTGCGCTCGGACTTCTCGCGCGAAGCGTCGTTCGAAACCCAGTCCACCGGTTTGAGCCTGCGCGCCGGCTTCCCGCTGACGCGGTCGGTGCAGGCGGGTCTGAACTACACCGTGCGGACCGACGAGGTGAGGACGTTCTCAGGCGTCACGGAATCGATCCAGCGCGCCGCCGGATCGCGCACGACCTCGCTCTTGGGCTATTCGCTCAACTGGAACCGGGTCGATGACTTTGTTAATCCGTCGAACGGATTTCAGATCGGTTTCAACCAAGATTTCGCCGGAATCGGGGGTGATGTTCGCTATGTCCGCTCCGAAGTTTCGGGCGGCGTCTATAGGAGCGTCTTCCGTGACGATGTGGTGCTCAGCTTCACCGGTACCGCAGGTTACCTCTTCTCATGGGGTGGCGATGTGGCCCGGATTAACGACCGCTTCTTCAAGGGCGGCAACTCGTTCCGTGGCTTTGAAACGGCGGGCATCGGCCCGCGCGTGGTAAGGCGCGGTCTTGACGATGATGGCAATGAGCGCTTGTTCGCAGGCGATGCGCTGGGCGGCAATCTCTACGCCATCGGCGCGTTTGAACTGGCCTTCCCGCTTGGCCTGCCCGAGCAGTATGGCGTCCGGTCCAGCCTCTTCACCGAGTTTGGCACAATGGGCCTGCTGCCAGGTGAGGACCAGATTACGGACGATGGCACTGTTGGCGCGGTCTTCACTGTCGATCAGCTGTCGCCGCGTGCGTCAGCCGGTCTGTCCATCTTCTGGGATTCGCCGTTCGGACCGGTGCGCTTCGACTTCGCCCACGCGTTCGTCAAGGAAGATTACGATCGCGGACGCTTCTTCCGCTTCAGCACAATGACAGGGTTCTAAGCTTATGAAACATTTCAACATTCGCCTGACCGGTGCGCCGCTCCGCATGATTGCGGCGCTTGTGCTCGCTGCCGCCGCCTCAACAGCGGCTTCGGCGCAAATTCTGGTCGTTGATCAGGAGCGTGCTCTCAACGAGAGCGCTGTTGGCCAGCACATCGCCGCCCAGCTGGAACGCATCGGCACCGAAATGACCGCCGAGATTCAGCCCCAGCAGGCCGCTGTGCGCGCTGAAAGCGAAGCGCTCAACGCCGAAACCTCGGCCATGACCGAGGAAGCGATCCGCCAGCGCCCGGACCTGATTCAGCGGGTTCAGCAATTCCAGGAAGACATGCGCAACCTGGAAGTCCAGGGCCGCATCCGCCAGCAGGAACTGGCCGCCACCGAACAGGCGGCGCTGCAGCCGGTGATCCCGATTCTGCAGGAAATCATGCAGGCGGTGATGACCGAGCGTAATGGCGTGATCTTGCTGGACCAGTCTGTGACCATCATGACGTCCAACAGCGTGGACGTGACCGATGTGGTGATCGAGCGTCTGAACGCGCGCATCACCACCACCCCGGTCAACCGCGTTCGCGCCCCCCAGCGCGGCCAGAACCAGTAGTCCGGCCGTGGGGGCCGATCCGCGCTTCTATGAGCGGCTCGGCCCGCTGACCGCGGGCAATCTGGCGGCGCGCATCGGTGCGCGCTGCGACGGCGATCCCAATGCGCCTGTCGCTGATGTGGCGGAACCAGCCGCAGCGGCGGCAGGCGCTCTGGTGTTCCTGACCCGGGCGCCTGCCGAGCCCGTCTCGGCGCCGGGCGTGGTGGTGATCGCGCCCGAAGCGGTCGCTGCACAGATCGATGCTGCCGCCATCCTGATCCATGACGCGCCCCGCGCCGCGTTCGCACGGGCGGCGGCGCTTCTGGTCGTCTTGCGCCTTCATGAGGGCGCTGAGCTGATCGCCACCTCTGCACAGATTGATCCCTCCGCGCGCATTGCGCCGGGTGTGATCATTGGGCCGGGGGCCGAAATCGGCGCCCATGCCGAGATTGGTCCGGGCGCCGTGATCGGGCCGGGCGTGGTGATTGGCGCCCATACCCGCATCGGTGCGCGCGCTGCTGTCCAATGCGCGCTCGTGGGTCAGCATTGCGATATTTCTGCGGGCGCCGTGGTGGGCGAGGCGGGCTTTGGCCTGGCCTATGAGGCCGGGGCGATTGTGACCCTGCCGCATCTGGGCCGCGCCCTCGTCGAGGACGAAGTGACCATCGGCGCCAATTCCACCATCGACCGGGGTATGCTGCGCGATACGGTGCTGGGTCAGGGCTGCCGGATCGATAACCTGTGCCACATCGCGCACAATGTGACGGTCGGCCATCATGCGGTGATGGCGGCCTTCGCAGGCGTATCGGGCAGCGTGGATATCGGGCCGGGCGCGCAGTTCGGCGGCCGGGTCGGGATCGCCGACCATTTGTCCATCGGCGCCGGCGCGCGTTTGGCCGCCGATGCGGCGGTGATGCGCGATGTGCCCGCCGGCGAGACCTGGGCGGGTTCACCGGCGCAGCCCCTGAAGAGCTTCATGCGAGAAACCGCGTGGCTGCGCCGCCAGAGCGGGCGCAAAGCCAAGAAATCGGGACCGGGAGAGGGCGGCGCATGACGATGCAGGACAACATCACGCCGGACGAGATTCTGCGCCGGCTGCCGCATCGCCATCCCTTCCTGCTGGTGGACCGGGCCGAGCGCTATGTGGAAGGCCAGTCGATCACCGGCATCAAGTGCGTCTCGGCGGCTGATCCCTATTTTCCCGGTCACTTTCCGGGCAACCCGGTCATGCCCGGCGTGCTGATCATCGAAGCGATGGCTCAGACCGGCGCCATATTGATGTCGAAGACGCTGGACGCCGACATCGCCAATACCGTGATCTATTTCATGGGGGTGGATCACGCCCGCTTCCGCAAGCCGGTGCGACCCGGCGATCTTCTGGAGATGCCGGTGGAGGTCGTCGCCAACCGGCGCGGCATATTCAAGTTCAAGGGCGAAGCGCGCGTCGGCGGCGTCAAATGCGCCGAGGCGGAGTTCGCCGCCACGTCCGCCCCGCGGGAGGCTTGAGACGCCATGACGCAAATTCATCCCACCGCCCTTATCGACCCGTCGGCCGTAATCGGCGCGGATGTGGAGATCGGGCCCTATAGCGTGATCGGTCCGAATGTGGAGATCGGCGCGCGCACGTGCCTGCATTCCCACGTGTCGGTGCAGGGCTGGACGCGGATCGGAGAGGACTGCGTGCTGCATCCCTTCGTGGCGCTGGGCGAGCCGCCCCAGGACTTCAAATACAAGGGTGGCGAGGTCCGGCTGGAGCTGGGTGACCGCAATATCCTGCGCGAACAGGTGACCATGCATCTGGGCACGCCCACCGCGCGCGGCATTACGCGGGTGGGATCGGGCGGCTATTACATGGTTGGCGCCCATATCGCCCATGACTGCATCGTCGGCGACAATGTGGTTTTCGCCAACAACGCCACGCTGGGCGGCGAATCCACGGTGGGCGATTACGTCATCATGGGCGGGCTATCGGCGCTGCACCAGAAATGCCGGATTGGGAAGTATGCCTTCGTGGGCGGCGGCGCTGCCGTGACCGGCGACGTCATTCCTTACGGCATGGCGGACAATCATGGCTGGCTGGCCGGTCTCAACCTGGTGGGCATGAAGCGCCGGGGGTTCTCTCGCGAGACCATCCATAACCTGCGCGCGGCCTACCGCCTGCTCTACGCCGAAGAGGGCGCGTTCAACGAGCGCATCGAGGACGCGGCGCGGCTGTTCGCCAATGCGCGCGAGGTGATGGAAATCATCGAGTTCATCAAGGCGCCCGCCGCCCGTCCGCTCTGCTTCCCGGAACCACGCTGACATGGCGGGCGCCTGGACGCGTCTGGGCCTGATCGCGGGCGGCGGTGATCTACCCGTCCATGTGGCCGAGGCGGCCCGGGCTGAAGGCAGGCTGGGAGCCGTCGTGGCGCTGCAAGGCTTTGCCGATCCGGCCCGATTCGAGGGCGCAAGCGCGCGCGGCCTGGGCGAGCTGGGCGGCGTGCTGAAGGATCTGGCGCAGGCGCAGTGCGACGCCGTATGTTTCGCCGGGATTGTCAGCCGCCCGGATTTTTCCCGGATCAAGCCTGATTTCAAGGGCATATCCGTTCTGCCCAAGATGATTGCCGCGGCGGCGCGGGGCGAAGACGCCCTGTTGCGCACGGTGATCGGCGTGTTTGAGGCCGAAGGCCTGGCCGTGGTCGGGGCCGACGAAATCGCGCGCGAGCTGACGGCGCAGGCGGGCTTTCTGGGCGGTCTGCGCCCGGACGAGGCCCAGCGCCGCGACGCCCTGCGCGCGCTTCATGTCGCCGCCGTGATCGGCGCCGAGGATGTGGGGCAGGGCGCAGTGGTCTGCGATGGCCTGGTGCTGGCGGTGGAGGCCCAGGAGGGCACCGATTCCATGCTCAGGCGGGTCGCAGAGCTGCCCGAGACCATTCGCGGCGCCGCGGAAAAGCGGCGCGGCGTGCTGGCCAAGCGGCCCAAACCTGGCCAGGAGCGCCGCATCGACCTGCCAGTGATCGGGGTCTCCACCATCGAAGGCGCGGCGCGCGCCGGGCAGGCCGGCCTCCCCGCGCCGGCCCGCGGCGCGGGGCAACGGGGGGCCGAGGCCGGCGGCACGGCGGCCTGGGAAGCGGGGCGGGTTG
>JAIUMW010000058.1 GCA_022565365.1 Oceanicaulis sp. | reverse complement strand
CTGGATCAAGCCCGGCGCGGCAGTGATCGATGTCGGCATCAACCGGGTCGACGGCCCGGACGGAACCAGCGTGCTGGCCGGTGATGTGGACTTTGATGCGGCGCTGAACACAGCTGGCTTCATCACCCCTGTGCCCGGCGGGGTCGGGCCGATGACCATCGCCATGCTGCTGGTCAACACCGTGGCCGCAGCCGCCCGCCGTGCAGGGCTGGAACTGCCTCAGGCGGCGGCCAACATCCTGACGCCTTAACGGACGCTTAAGCCTGTGCGCATATCCATATGCCAAGCTTGAAGGAGGCGTCTGTGTCCCAGGAATTGAGCGTTCTGCATGTCGAGGACGACTTTGGAGACGCCATGTTGCTGCAACAGGCGCTGCGCGATGCTGGTGCCTATGCATTCAATTTCGAAGTGGTGCGTACCCTGCGCGATGCCGGCTTCAAGCTGCAGCGCCGCGAGTTTGATCTCGTCATCGCTGATCTGCGCCTGCCCGATTCCTCGGACCCGAACGAGACGGTGGGATTGTTGCAAAAGCATGCCGGCGAGGCGCCGATCCTGGTGCTGAGCGGGTCGGTGGGCATTGACGCTGACCGGATCGGCCGGGACATCACCTTGCTGGACAAAAATCTCTATTTCGACGGCCGGGGATCGAAGCGGGGCGCCGAATTGCTCAGCCAGGTGATGGACGCTGCGATGCGTGACCGCGACGCGCTGATGATCTGACCGCTGGACGCCGGCCAGAGCCGGTCTAGCTGAGGCGGCATGAGCCTCACCCTGACGTCTTTTCCAGAAAATTACCGCGCGCTGGTCTTCGGCGCTGGCGGTGGGCTGGGGGGCGCCTTTGCGCGCGCGCTGGCCGATGATCCGCGATGCGCTCGCGTGTATGCGGCCTCGCGCCGGCCGCTCGACATGCCCGGCGCGACGGTTCTGCAGGCCGATTTCAATGACCCTGGCAGCATCGCCGCCGCGGCGGAGGCCGCAGGCGCTGACGGTCCGCTGCATCTGGTGATCACCGCGACCGGCGTCCTGCACGATGGCGCGGATCTGCAGCCGGAGAAATCCTGGCGCGATCTGGACGCGGACCGGCTGACTGAGGTTTTGCGCATCAATCTGATCGGCCCGTCGCTCATCGCCCGCCATACCTTGGACCGGCTGGCGCGGGGACCGCGCGATGCGCCGGAGAAAGCCGTCTGGGCGGCGCTGTCGGCGCGGGTGGGGTCCATTACCGACAACCGGCTGGGCGGATGGCACGGCTATCGCGCCTCCAAGGCCGCGCTCAACCAGATGATCCGCACCCTGTCGGTGGAGCTGGCGCGCAAGGCGCCGGGCGCGGCCTGCATCGGCCTGCACCCGGGCACGGTGGACACCGGCCTGTCCAAACCCTTCCAGCGCAATGTGCCCGACGGCAAGCTGTTCACGCCGGACTATTCAGCTGCCAGATTGCTTGGTGTGATCGATACAATAGGGCCGGCCGAAAGCGGTCAGGTGTTCGACTGGGCCGGCGAGCGGATAGACCCCTGAGGCTCTGCCTGCGCCCGGTCGGGCAGGGTGAAGTGGAAGCGGGCGCCAAAGCCAGGCTCGGTATCCACCCAGATGCGCCCGCCATGGCGCTCCACCGCCTGCTGGCAGATCGCCAGACCAATGCCGGTGCCGCTGAACGCCTCGCGATTGTGCAGGCGCTGAAAGGGGGCGAACACTTTTTCGGCAAAGCGCGGGTCAAAGCCGATGCCGTCATCGGCCACGGTTATGCGCCAGGCCTCGCCATCGCGCTCGGCGCGCACCACGATGCGCACATGGGCGCCCTTGCGGTATTTGAGCGCATTGCTCAGGAGATTCTGCAACAGAAGACGCATCAGGGTCAGGTCGGCCTGCACGGTCGGCAACGGGCCGCACTCGATCTCGGCGCGCGCCTCGGCGACCATCAGGCTGAGCTCGTCCAGCGTCGTGGCGAACAGGGCGCTCAAGTCCACCGGCCCGAATTCCAGTTCGCGATTGGATGTGCGTGAATAGGCCAGAAGATC
This sequence comes from Oceanicaulis sp., assembly GCA_022565365.1. Lineage (GTDB taxonomy): Bacteria > Pseudomonadota > Alphaproteobacteria > Caulobacterales > Maricaulaceae > Oceanicaulis. The sequence continues at coordinate 11,855 of JAIUMW010000058.1, read as the reverse complement.
ATCGATCAGGCGGCGCATGCGCATGGCGGCGTCCACCAGATAGGCGAGGCTCTGCCGGCCGTCGGCGTCGATCTGGTCCTCATAGCGCCGCGCCAGCAGGCTGGCGAAGGCTGAAATCTTGCGCAGCGGCTCTTGCAGATCGTGTGAGGCGACGGTGGCGCAGCGGTCAAGCTCGCGGTTGGAGCGCTCCAGCGCCGCGGCGTGCGCCTCCAGAGCACGGCGCGCCGCGTTGAGGTCGCTAACATCGGAGAATGCGCCATGGGCGATCAGAGGCTCTCCGCTGGCGTCGCGCTCCAGAAAGGCCGACAGGCGCACCTCGATGGGGGCGCCTGACCGGGTCAGCGCGGTGAGTGGGACCGCATCAATCGCGCCATGGCGCAGCACCTGGGGAAGTATCTCCTCGCGAATGCGGCGCGCGTCTTCGGGGATGAAGAACTCCCAGCCGGGACGGCCGAGCGCTTCCGCCTCGCTATAGCCCATGCGCGCGCACCAAAGGTCATTGACCAGAAGCGTGCGCCCTTGAGCGTCCAGCGAGTGCAGCATGACGGGGGTGGAACGGTAGAGCGATTCAAAGCGCTGCTTCTCGGCTTCCAGCGCCTTGGCGTAGGCGCGCTCGCCAGTGACATCGATCAACACCCCGGCCGCGCGCAGGGCGCTTCCATCTTCGGCGCGCGCCACAATGGCGCTTCGCGTGCGCACCCAGCGCCAGCCCTCAGGGCTTTTCAGGCGATGGTCAAAGGTCTCGACAGGCGCGCCGCCCGCCACGTCCTGGTAGGCCTGGCGCGTCATTTCGATGTCTTCGGGATGGACGATCGCGAGCCATTCCTCCATCCCGATCATGGCGCCGCCTGTGGGCTTTCCGATCCACTCCATGGCCCGGCCCCGTCCGGAGAGGCGCTGGGTTCTCATATCGAGATTCCAGGCCCCCAGAAGCCCGGCGCTGACCGCCTCAAACAGGGCGCGTTCGCCTTCAACAAAAGCGGTTTCCAGCCGCTTGCGGTGCGCGGCCGGACCCAGAAAGCCGGTGAATTTGAGAGGCGCGCCATCGGGTCCGTACTCGCTGACCCCGCCACGCAGATTGAGCCAGACATAGGCGCCGCTCTGCGTGCGCAGCCGGTATTCCACATCCGCCATCCCGGACGCGACCAGCGACATGGTGGCGCCAGCCATCATGGCCCGGTCTTCCGGGGCGATGCGCTCCACCCATTCATCAATCAGGATTTCCAGATCGGTCCCGGGCAGCTCCAGAAGCTCCAGCACCGGCCCGCTGAGGCGCAGGAGCCGTTTGGCGGCGTCATAGCTCCAGGAGCTGACCTCTGCCTGGCCTTGCGCATCTTCGGTGTCTGCGCTCTGTGAGGAGAGCGCCAGGGCCATCCCGCCGTCGACTGCGCGCAGGGTTAGCGGCGCGTTCAAATCCCTGAGCGACCGCCCGATCCAGGGTCCGTCCCCGAACGCCTGGCTGAACGCCGGATTGACGGCGATCACCACGCCCGACGCATCCAGCAGCGCTGCCGGATCGGGCAGGGCTTTGAGCACGGCCTCCCCGGTGATGGCCGTGCTGGACTGAAGGCCTTCGTCGTCGCTCATGGGGGACCCGGCTGCAGGCTGCGAATCATTTCGTTGGGCGCGACTATAACCGCGCCGGGCGCCGCGCGCGCTGGCCATCACGATGCGAGCGGGTATGCTGCGCGCCAAGTGTCCCGTCGGCCAATTTCAGGATCTGCGCCTTGACCCAGACGACTGCCCCGATCTTCCAGGTGTCCGACCTTCATGTCACTTTCGATACGCCCGATGGCGCCGTGAATGCGGTGCGCGGCGTCAGCCTGGAGATCGCCCGTGGCGAATGCCTGGCCGTGGTGGGCGAGTCAGGCTCGGGCAAGAGCCAGACCTTCCTTGCGGCGATGGGGCTTCTGGCGTCCAACGGCAAGGCGTCGGGCTCGATCCGGTATGCGGGCGAGGAGATTCTCAATCTCGCGCCCAACAAGCTGAACCGGGTGCGCGGACGGAAGATGACGATGATCTTCCAGGATCCGCTGACCTCGCTGACCCCGCACATGCGCGTCGGCGACCAGTTGAAGGAAGTGCTCGACGTTCACCTCAAACTGCGCGGCGAAGAGGCCGAAAAGCGCTGCGTGGACTGGCTGGAGCGCGTGCGCATCCCGGAGGCGCGCCGGCGTCTGCGCCAGTTCCCCCACGAGCTGTCGGGCGGCATGCGCCAGCGCGTCATGATCGCCATGGCCATGCTGTGCGAGCCTGACCTGCTGATCGCGGATGAACCGACCACGGCGTTGGACGTGACGGTTCAGGCCCAGGTGCTCGACATCATGGATGACCTCAAGGCCGAAACCGGCGCCGCGATCGCGCTGATCACCCACGACATGGGCGTGGTGGCCCGCATGGCTGACCGCGTGCAGGTGATGAAGGACGGCGCCTATGTGGAGACCGGCGATGTGCACGACATTTTCAACAAGCCGCGCCACGCCTATACCCGCATGCTGCTGGACGCGATGCCGCGCCTGGACCAGCCGGGCAAGCTGAGCGGCGTATCAGCGCGCAAGGGCGCCCCTGACGACGCGCCGATTCTGGAAGCTGAAGACCTGAAGGTTCAGTTTCCGGTCAAGGTCGGCGGCGGCGTGTTTCCCAAGACCAAACCGCTCAAGGCCGTGGACGGGCTCAGCTTTGCGCTTCTGCCGGGCGAGACGCTCGGAATTGTCGGCGAGTCCGGGTGCGGCAAGTCCACGCTGGCGCGCGCCGTGCTGCGCCTGGTGCCCTCCAAGGCCGGCGCGGTGAGCTGGATCGGCAAGGATTTGCTGGCGCTGAACCGCAAGGAGATGCGGTCCGCGCGCGAGGATTTGCAGATCGTGTTCCAGGACCCGATGGCCTCGCTCAATCCGCGTATGAGCATTGGCGCCTCCATTGCCGAGCCCATGCTGACCTATCGCCGCTTCATGAGCGCACGCGAGCGTCAGGACGAGGTGCGCGCGATGATGAAGCGCGTCGGGCTCGAACCCGACATGATCAACCGCTACCCCCACGAATTGTCCGGCGGCCAGAACCAGCGCGTGGGCATCGCCCGGGCCATGATCCTGAAGCCCAAGCTGGTGATCTGCGACGAGGCGGTAAGCGCGCTGGACGTGTCTATCCAGGCCCAGATCATCGAGCTGCTGGCCGGGCTGCAGGACGATTTCGGCCTGTCCATGCTGTTCATCTCCCACGATCTGTCAGTGGTGCGCGAGGTGTCTCACCGGGTCATGGTGCTGTATCTGGGCCGGGTGGTGGAGCTGGCCGACCGCGACACGATCTATTCCGATGCGCGCCATCCCTATACCCGCGCGCTGATCAGCGCCGCCCCGATTCCGGATCCGGCCATCGAGAAGTCGCGCAAGCGCTTGAAATTGTCGGGTGATCTGCCCAGCCCGCTCGACAGCCGCGCCCAGCTGCGCTTCCTGAAGTCGAAACTGATCGACGACCCGGACGCCGAACAATACCGGCCCAAACTGATCGAAGTGGCGCCTGGCCACTGGGTCGCCGAGCATGATCCCATTGAGACGCTCGCCGAGATCGAGCCCGCCTGACCGGCGCGTGTCAGCAATTTCATTTGCTGTGCGCGGACGGCAGCCTATCCTTCTATGCGGGACAGGGCGGGCTGTAAGAGGTTGCAGATGACAATGATATGGCGCAATGCGCTGGCGCTGGCCGCAGCGCTGGGTGTACTGGCTCTGGCAGGCTGTGACCGGCCGGGAGACCCCGAACCCGATCTGCGCGCGGCCTTCGAGGCGGCCGATTTCGCCCACGAGGCCAGCGACATACCCGCCGATCCCGGTGTGCGCTACGGCGTGCTGGACAATGGCATGCGCTACGCGATCATGCCCAACGCCACGCCCTCGAACACGGCGGCGGTGCGCCTGGTGCTCAATGCCGGTTCGCTGGCCGAGGACGACGACCAGCGCGGCCTGGCCCACTTCATTGAACACATGGCCTTCAAGGGCTCCACGAATGTCCCGCGCAATGAAATGGTGCGTCTGCTGGAGCGCTATGGCCTGGCCTTCGGGCCCGACACCAATGCGTTCACCGGCCATGACGTGGTCGGCTACCAGCTCAACCTGCCCCAGGCGAACGAAGACCTGCTGAAGATCGCCCTGTTCCTGATGCGCGAAACCGCCTCGGAACTGACATTTATCGACAGCGAGATCGAGTCCGAGCGCGGCGTGATCCTCGGCGAGGAGCGGTACCGCAACACGCCGGTCAACCGCTTCCTGGGGGCGTATTACGATTTCCTCTATCCCGGTACGCTGATCCCGCAGCGCGATCCCATCGGCACGACCGAGGTCATTGAGACTGCGCCGCGCGAGGCCTTCCTGCGCTATTACGAGGCGTATTACCGGCCCGAGCGCGCGCTGCTGGTGGTCACCGGCGATTTCGACGCCGATGACGTCGCTGCGATGATCCGAAATGGCTTCGATATTTCTGTGCCGGGCCTTGAAGTGGAGCGCGTCGAGAGCTTCGCCAGCTGGACCCAGCCGGGTGAGCCGGGCGCCGCTCCCGAGGTGGGCGGCGTCACGCGTGCTGACGCGCCGCGCTTTGGCTTTTTCCATGATCCGGGCGTGTTCACCCTGATCACTGTGGACGTGATCAAGCCGGGCCCGCGCACCCTCGACACCAGGGCGGGACGCGAGCAGGCGCTGCTGCGCCAGCTGGGCCAGTCCATCGTGCAGCGCCGCCTGCAGGCGCGCATCAATCGCGGCGATTCGCCGCTGGTGCAGGCCAGCCTGTCCTATGTCAGCGAGTTCGACATCGCCAACCGCGCCGGCGTATTCGCCGTGTCCTCGCCCGACCGCTGGCGCGAGGGCGTGGCCATGGTCGAGCAGGAGCTGCGCCGCGCCGCGGAGCACGGCTTCACCCGCAGCGAGCTGGATGAGCAGCTGGCCAATATGCGCACCAGCGTGCGCAACGCCGCCGATCAGGCCACCACGCGCCAGACCACCAGCCTGGCCGACGCCATCTGGTCAAGCTGGCTGCGTGGATCCGTGTTCGCCCACCCGGACTTCGCCCGCGAGTGGTTTGATGATCTTGAAAGCCAGATCACGGTGGCGCGCGTCGAGACGGCCTTCCGCGCCGCCTGGGACGCCGCGCCGCCCCATGTGATGGTGGCGCTCAACCAGGATTTGGCCGAGGGAGAGGCCGCCGTGCGCGAAGCCTGGCTCGCCTCCACCGCCGAGCGGGTTGATCCGCAGGCCGAAAGCGGCTCTGACGCCTTCGCCTATACCGAATTCGGACCGGCGGGCGAGGTGGTCTCGCGCGAGACCCTCGACGAGTTTGGCGTCACCCGCATCACATTCGCCAATGGCGTGCGGCTGAATGTGAAGCCCACCGATTTTGAATCGCGCGTGGTGCGCGTGCGGGTCGATTTCGGCGCCGGGGACATGACCGATCAACCCGTGCCGGCCGCCGGCTCGATCCTGGGCGCGGCGTTTGGCGGGGGCGGCCTCGAAGCCCATGACCGCGACGATCTCCAGCGCCTGTTGGCGGGGCGTTCGGTGGGCTATGGGCTGGGCGTAGGGGCGGAGAGCTTCTTCTTTTCCAACGCCACCACCCCGTCCGATTTCGAGCTGCAGATGCAGGTGCTGGCCGCCTTCATGACGGCGCCGGGCTGGCGTGAAGACGGGCTGAACCAGTTCCGCGCGATCGCTGAAGAGGTGCGCCGCGGCCAGAACGCCCAGGCCGTCCAGGTGGCGGTCAATCGCGGCGGGCGCCTGCTGCGCAGCGGCGACGCGCGCTGGGGCTTCCCCACCGCTGAAGAGATCGCCAACTTCACCATGGACCACGCCCGCGACATGCTGGCGCCAGCGCTGAGCCAGGCGCCGGTGGAGATCACGATCGTGGGCGATGTCACCGTGGACCGGGCTGTGGAAGTGGCTGCGGCCACGTTTGGCGCCCTGCCCGAGCGCGCCGCCGACTGGCCGGACTATGACGCCAACCGCCAGCTGCGCTTCCCTGATCCCGCCCCCGAGCCTGAAGTGCTCTATTTTGACGGTCAGGACTATCAGGGCATGGCCAATGTCTACTTCCCCGTCGGCGACGGGTTTGACCGGCGCCGGGGCCGGGCGCTGGACCTGATGGCCGAGATATTCTCGCTGAAAGCCACCGAGCGCTTCCGCGAGCGCGAGGGCGCCACTTATTCACCCATCGTCCAGGGCCAGTCCTCCACGGTGTACCCCGATTTCGGCTTTGTCTGGGTGGGTCTGGATGTGGCGGTGACCGAGATTGAGCGCATGTACGAGATCGTCGACGAGATCGCGGGCGTCATGGCGTCCGGCGAGATCACCGAGGACGAGCTGCAGCGCGCCCGCCAGCCCGTGCTGGAGCGCCTGCGCGAACAGCGCGAACGCAACCCGTTCTGGGTCAACGCGCTGGCGCGCTCCCAAACCGATCCGCAACGGCTGGAGGATCTGCGCACCGCCGAGGCGCATTACCGCGAAGTGAGCGTGGAGGAAATCGCCGGCCTCGCCCGCGAAAGCCTCGACCCGGCCCGCGCCTTCCGCCTGACCATCCTGCCGCGTGTTGTCGCCGACGCGCCTGACGACCTGGAGATGGACGAGGCCGAGGGGTGATTGTTGGAGGGGTGTTTGGGGGCTGGTGCTGGGGCGCCGGCAGCGCCTCACTGGTGACCTGCTGAAGCGCTCCACCATCACCCCACCCGACCCGGGGCTGCGCCCCGGCCCACCCTCCCCATCCAGGGGAGGGAAAGATGTGGCGCTCTTTTCCCCTCCCCCGCGTGGGGAGGGGGGCTGCGCGCCGCGCAGCCGGGTGGGGGCGCCGCCGAAGGCGGCCACTCAAAATCCTGCACCGGTCGGCGCCGTCACCCCGACATTGAGTTACATGCATATGGGGACGGCGCGCCTACGCCGCGCCGCGTTCCAGCTCCTGGCTCCACTCGCCCAGCGCCGCCAGCGAGTTCATGCGGGCGCGGTGATTGAACGCCTTCTGGCCCGCCGCGACGTCCGAACCGTTCCAGGCTTTCAGCGGCGCGGCCTGCAGGGCGCGGCCATAGGAGAAGGTCAGCGGCCAGGGCAGGTCGAAGCCCTCATTCATCATGGACAGGTGCGCGGTGGCGTCCTCGTCCGACTGGCCGCCGGACAGGAAGGCGATGCCGGGCACGGCGGCGGGGACGGTGTTGATCAGGCACTGCACCGTCATCTCGGCGACTTCCTCGTGGCTCGCCTGATCCGCGCACTTGGCGCCGGCGATGACCATGTTGGGTTTGAGGACCGTGCCTTCCAGGATCACGCCCTGATCAAACAGCTCGGCGTAGAGGCGCTTCAGGGCGAACTCGGTCACCTCATAGCAGCGCTCGATGGAGTGATCGCCGTCCATCAGGACTTCGGGCTCCACGATGGGGACGATATTGGCTTCCTGGCACAGCGCGGCGTAGCGCGCCAGCGCGTGCATATTCACGTTGATGCAGTATTGCGACGGGATGGATTCGTCGCCGCCTCGGCCGATATCGATCACCGCGCGCCATTTCGCAAAGCGGGCGCCGAGCTTGTAATACTCCTCCAGCCGCCCGCGCAGGCCGTCGAGGCCCTCCGTCACCGTCTCGCCGGGCGACCCGGCCAGCGGGCGGGCGCCCGCGTCCACCTTGATGCCCGGGATGGAGCCGGAATCGGCGATGAGTTGGGTCAGCGGCGTGCCGTCGGCGGCGTTCTGGCGGATGGTCTCGTCAAACAGGATCACGCCCGACACGTATTCAGTCATGGCAGGACGGGTGCGGAACAGCATCTCGCGCCAGTCGCGGCGGCTGTCGGCGGTGGAGACAAGCCCGATCGTGTCAAAGCGCTTCTTGATGGTGGAGGTTGACTCGTCCGCCGCCAGAATGCCCTTGCCCGGCGCCGTCAAGGCGATCGCAACGTCGTTAAGCTGGTCGATATCCATGGCGCCTGTCCCTTTGCATTTGTGTGTGTGCTGTCCGCCGCCTGTGTGTCGCCACCGGCGCGCAGGGTCAAGATGTCAGTCCCGGAGCGCCGCGATTCCCGGCAGGGTCTTTCCCTCGAGCCATTCAAGAAACGCCCCGCCTGCGGTTGAGACGAAAGTGAAATCCTCGCTGGCGCCGGCCTTGTTCAGCGCTGATACCGTATCGCCGCCGCCGGCCACCGCCACCAGGCCGTGATCACGGCAGCGCATCGCCGCAAAGCGCGCCGCCTCAAGGGTGCCGGTGTCAAAGGGCGGCATCTCGAACGCGCCCAGCGGGCCGTTCCACACCAGCGTGCGCGCCGTCTCGATGGCGTCGGCGAGACGGTCAATGGTCTCCGGCCCGCAATCGAGGATCATTTCCGGGCCCTGCACGTCATCCAGCCCGGCCACGCGCCGGTCGGCATGGGGTTTGAAATCGCGCGCCACCACCACGTCGAGGGGCAGCATCAGTGTGCTGCCAGCCTGTGCGGCGGCCTCTTCGATGGCGCGGGCGGTGTCCAGCAGTTCGCGCTCATATAGGCTCGACCCGACCGAATGGCCGCGCGCGGCCAGGAAGGTGTTGGCCATGGCGCCGCCGATGAACAGCCGGTCCACCTTGGCGACGAGGTTTTTGAGAAGATCGATCTTGGTGGACACTTTCGCCCCGCCGACAATCGCCAGCAGCGGGCGCTGCGGCGCCTCGAGCGCCGCCGTCACATGATGGATTTCACGCTGCAGGGCGAGGCCGGCATAGCTCGGCAACAGGCGCGCGACGCCTTCGGTGGAGGCGTGGGCGCGGTGGGCGGCGGAGAAGGCGTCATTGACATAGATGTCCCCAAGGCGCGCCAGAGCGGCGGCGAAGTCCGGATCATTGGCCTCTTCGCCGGCGTGGAAGCGGGTGTTCTCAAGCAGCAGCACGCCGCCGGGCTTGAGAATGCCCGCCGCGCCCTCGGCGTCGGGACCGATGCAGTCGGAAACGAATTTCACCGGGGCGCCGATCAGATCCTCCAGCGCCGAGGCCACTGGCGCCAGCGACATGGACGGCACGCGCCGGCCGCGCGGCCGGTCGAAATGGGCGGCCAGAATGACCCTCGCGCCGCCCTCGCGCAGATGCGCAATGGTCGGCAGGGCGGCGCGCAGGCGGGTGTCGTCGGTGACGCGCATGCCGTCCATGGGCACGTTGAAGTCCACCCGGACCAGCACGCGCTTGCCCGCGATATCGGCGTCTTCAATGCGGCGGATCATGGCGTGTCCCCTCTCGCCCGGCCCGGACGGGTCCTAAAGCAGCTTTCCCATCGCCACCGTGGTGTCGATCATGCGGCAGGCGAAACCCCATTCATTGTCATACCATGTCATCACCCGCACCAGCTGGCCGTCGATGACATTGGTCTTGTCCAGCGCCACGATCGAGGAGCGCGGATCGTGATTATAGTCGATGGAGACCAGCGGCAGGTCGTCATAACCCAAGACGCCCTTCATCGGCCCGTCAGCGGCGGCGCGGATGGCCGCGTTGACCGCCTCGATGGAGGTGGCGCGCGACGGGGTGAACACCAGATCGATCACCGACACATTGGGCGGGGGCACCCGGATCGCCGAACCGTCGAGCTTGCCCTTCAGCTCGGGCAGCACTTCGCCCACGGCCTTGGCCGCGCCGGTGGTGGTGGGGATCATGGACAGGGCGGCGGCGCGGGCGCGGTGCAGATCCTTGTGGTTACGGTCCAGCGTCGGCTGGTCGCCGGTATAGGCGTGGATCGTGGTCATGTGGCCGCGCTCGATGCCGATAGCGTCATTGAGGGTCTTGGCCACCGGCGCCAGTCCATTGGTGGTGCATGAGGCGTTCGACACGATGATGTCGTCCGCGGTCAGCGCGTCGTGATTGACGCCATAGACGATGGTCTTGTCGGCGTTCTTGGCCGGGGCCGAGCACAGCACGCGTTTGGCGCCGGAATGAATGTGCGCCATGGAGCCTTCCTTCGAGTTGAAGGCGCCGGTGCATTCCAGCACGATATCAATCCCCATATCGCCCCAGGGCAGCTTGGAGGGGTCACGGCTGGACACCTTCGCAATGCGTCCGAAACCGGCGTCGATCCAGTCCTCGCCCACCTTGATCTCGCCGGGATAGCGGCCGTGGACGCTGTCATATTTGAGCAGGTGGGCGTTGGTTTCCGGGGTGGAGGAATCGTTGATCGCCACCACCTGAACCTCGCCAGTGCGCTGCTGCTCCAGCACGGCGCGCAGCGCCAGGCGTCCAATGCGTCCAAACCCGGTGATCGCCACGCGAAGGGCCATGCTGCTCGCTCCTCAAATGCGGTGATCGGCGCGGACCCGGTCCGGACCCCAGACGCCGGTGACTGTCGCGCGGGGGTTTAGACGCTTCATGCGCTGGCGTCCATACGCGCCGGGCGCCGCTGGGCGCTGCGGCTTGCGTCTGCTTGCACTGCCTGCGAATACTAACAGGACGTAAACCGGCAGGTTGCGAATAAGGGGACGTCATGAAAGTTCTGGTTCTGGGTGGAGACGGGTTTTGCGGCTGGCCCTCGGCGCTGCATCTGTCAGCGCGCGGCCATGATGTGGTGATTGTCGACAATCTGTCGCGCCGCAAGATTGATGTGGAGCTGGAGGTGGACTCCCTCACCCCCATCGCGCCCATGTCTGTCCGGCTAGCGGCGTGGAAAGAAATTTCGGGAAACACCATCACCTTCCACGACCTGACCGTCGGCAAGGATTATCAGGAGCTGGTCAATCTCCTCATCGCCGAGCGCCCCGACGCGGTGGTACATTTCGCCGAGCAGCGCGCCGCGCCCTATTCGATGAAATCGGCGCGCCACAAGCGCTACACGGTGGATAATAATCTCAACGCCACCAATGATGTGCTGGCGGCAATCGTGGAGACGGGCCTCGACATCCACCTCGTCCATCTCGGCACGATGGGCGTCTATGGCTATGGCACGGCGGGGATGAAAATCCCCGAAGGCTATCTCAAGGTGAAGGTGGATACGCCCCAGGGCCTGGTGGACACAGAAATCCTGTATCCGGCCAATCCGGGCTCGATCTATCACATGACCAAGACCCAGGATGCGCTGTTCTTCCAGTTCTATAACAAGAACGACAAGCTGAAGATCACCGATCTGCACCAGGGCATCGTGTGGGGCACCCAGACCGAGGACACCCGCAAGGACGAGCGTCTTATCAACCGGTTCGATTATGACGGTGATTACGGCACAGTGCTCAACCGCTTCCTGATGCAGGCGGCCATCGGCTTTCCGCTCACCGTGCACGGCACGGGCGGGCAGACGCGGGCCTTCATCCATATCCAGGACACGGTGCGCTGCATCCAGCTGGCGGTGGAGAACCCGCCCCAGACCGGCGAGCGCGTGCGCATCATGAACCAGATGACCGAGACCCACCGGGTCAGCGATCTGGCCGGGCTGATCGCCAAGCTTACCGGCGCCGACGTCGCCTTCCTTCCCAATCCGCGCAATGAGGCCGACGCCAACGCTCTGCACGTGGAGAACGCGGCCTTCCTTTCGCTGGTCCTCAAACCCATCACGCTGGCAGACGGCCTCCTGGAAGAGGGCACCGACATTGCGCGCAAATACGCAGACCGGTGCGACCGCTCCAAGGTGAAATGCGTCTCCTACTGGAACCGTGACCGGGAAGCGGCGCAGGAAACCGCGGCGGAGTAGGGCGGGGGTTCCAGCGCCTGACGCCGGGCTCAGTGCGCCGGTTTAGCGCGCGTCTCCAGCAGATGATCGACCGACCACCGCCCCGGCCCCGCCAGCGCGAAGTGCAGGGGTATGAAGATCAGCACCAGCGCGGGCCACCAGTTGCGGAAATCCCCGCCCCAGTGGACCATCGCAACGGCGATGATGAAGTTGATGACCATCACCAGGCTCGCTGCGCGG
>JAIUMW010000057.1 GCA_022565365.1 Oceanicaulis sp. | reverse complement strand
GTCCTGTTCTGCGCCTCCATCCTGACACCGCTTCCCCTGACCAACTCCACGCCGGGCATCGCCATCGCGATCGCCGCCATTGGCCTCATCACCCGCGACGGGCTGGTCCTGTTGGCGGGGCTCATTCTGGGCGCGGCCTGGGTCAGCCTTCTGGTGATCGGATTTGCGCTGTTCGGCCTCGCCTTTGTGGACCTGATGGGCGACGCCATCCGCGCCGCCGCCGGCTGGAGCACGGAGCACCCGGCCATCCTCGGCGCCGCGCTGGGTGTGGCCGTACTGGCGGTGCTGGCGCTCTGGCTCGCCCTGCGGCGCCGCGCCCCCTCCCCGGACGGGGAAGAGAGCGCTAGGATCAGCGTCATGGACAGCTCGCGGCCCACTCCCCTGCGCCTCATCGATCAGGCCTTGCGCCCCGATGTCTGGCCGCTGCTGGGCGCGGCCGGGTCCGCCGCCCTGCTGGCGGGCGCGTTTGCGTTCGAGATTTTCGGCGATTTCCCGCCCTGCCCGCTATGCATTGATCAGCGCTGGGCCCATGTCTGGCCGGTGATAGCAGGGGTTGGTCTGTTCACGCTGTATCGTTTCGGCCCGGCTTTGCCCGGCCTCGCCGTGCGCGCCGGATCGGCGCTGATGGCGGGCCTGTTCGCCTTCGCCACATGGCGCGCGGTGCGCCATGCCGGGCTGGAATACGGCCTGCTGGATACCGGCTGTCCCGCCGCCGACGTGTCGGGCATGACACTGGAAGACCTGATGGCGCAAATGGACACGCCCCAAACGATCGTGGCCTGCGATGAGGTGGTTTGGTCGCTCTTCGGGATTTCCATGGCCGGGTACAATGCGCTGTTCAGCGGCGCGCTGTGCGCTATCTCTCTGATCGTCCTGTTCCGCAAGCCCGCAAGGAGCGCATGATGAGCGCACCGTTCGAACGCCGCACTGTCCGCCGTCCGGGCCCTGCCCGTGATCCGCGCGCCATCGCGTCGATGCTCCGCGTCGACCATGCCGGCGAGTATGGCGCGGTGCGCATCTACAAGGGCCAGCGCGCGGTGTTCGGATCAAACCGCGCCACCACGCGCATCGCCCGCCAGCTGCGCGAGATGGAGGCTGACGAGCAGCATCATCTCGACGCGTTTGACGATGATATCCGCGCCGGACGCGCCCGCCCCACCGTGCTGGCGCCGATCTGGAACGCCGCCGGTTATGCGCTGGGCGCCGTCACCGCCCTGATGGGCGAACGCGCCGCCCATGCCTGCACCGAAGCGGTCGAGACCGTGATTGAAGAGCACTACAACCAGCAGATCGATCAGCTCCACGCCATGGGCGAGACAGAGCTGGTGGAGCGCGTCACCCGCTTCCGCGACGAGGAAGTGGCCCACAAAAATCTCGCCGTGGACGAAGGCGCGCGCAGTGCGCCAGGCTATCCGCTCCTGTCCGCTGCGATCAAAGCCGGCTGCCACGCCGCGATTGCCGTCAGCAAGCGGGTTTAGGCCTCACCGCGTCGCGCGCTTCACTGCCGCATCCCAGCCTGCCAGCAGGCGGTCGCGGCTGGCCCCGGCGAGGGCTGGCTGGAAAGTGCGGTCGGCGCGCCAGAGCGCGCGCGCATCCTCGATTGAACTGAACAGGCCCGCGCCCAGCCCCGCCAGAACGGCCGCGCCCCAGGCCGTGGATTCGGTATTGACCGGGCGCACCGTCTCCACCGCGCACAGATCGGACAGGCGCTGCAGAAAGCTGGCGTCGCGGGCCATGCCGCCATCAACTTTCAGCGTGCTGACATTCACCCCGTCCGCCTGCATGGCCGCCAACAGATCGCGGGTCTGGTAGGCGACGCTGTCCAGCGCCGCGCGCGCGATCTCCGCCTTGCCCGATCCGCGCGTCAGCCCGGTGATGATCCCGCGCGCGTCCGGGTCCCAATGCGGCGCGCCAAGGCCGGAAAAGGCCGGCACCAGATACACCCCGCTATCCGGGTCGGCGCCAGCGGCGAGGCTGGCGGCTTCCGAGGCGCGCGCGATCAGGCCCAGCCCGTCGCGCAGCCACTGGATCGTCGCGCCCGCCGACAGCACCGACCCCTCCAGTGCAAAGGATGAGCGCCCCTTCCGGCGCCAGGCGGTGGTGGCCAAAAGGCGCGCGCGGGACCGCACCGGCTCATCGCCGGTATTGACCAGCATGAAGGCGCCCGTGCCATAGGTGGACTTCATCTCGCCCGGTTTCAGACAGGCCTGACCGATAGCGGCGGCCTGCTGGTCGCCCGCCGCGCCGCTGATGGGCACGGGCCGGCCGAAGATCACCGGGTCTGTGTCCGCATACGGACCGGCGCAGTCGGCGACTTCGGGCAGGATGGCGCGCGGAATGGCGAACAGACGCAACAGCTCCTCGTCCCAGTCCCCTGCGGCGAGGTTATAGAGGCTGGTGCGGCTGGCGTTGGTGGCGTCGCTGACATGAACCCGCCCGCCGGTCAGGCGCCAGATCAGGAAACTCTCCACCGTGCCGAAGGCGAGCTTGCCCGCCTCCGCCCGCGCCCGCGCGCCGGGCACCGTGTCGAGTATCCAGGCCAGCTTGGTGGCGGAGAAATACGGATCGAGCACCAGGCCCGCGCGCGCGGCCACCATCTCTTCGGCGCCCTCGGCGCGCAACCGGGCGCAGGCCTGCGCCGTGCGCCGGTCCTGCCAGACAATAGCGTTATGGATGGGCCGCCCGCTGGCGCGGTCCCACACCAGCGTCGTCTCGCGCGGATTGGTGACGCCCAACGCCGCGATCTGAAACCCCTGATCCTCGGCCGCGCTGAACGCCTTGCGGGCGGTGGACAGGACGGTGGCCCAGATCACTTCCGGCTCATGCTCCACCCAGCCGGGCTGGGGATAGCCTTGCGCGAACTCCTCCTGCGCAGTCGCGATCACGCGCCCGCTCAGATCGAACGCCAGCGCCCGGCTGGATGTCGTGCCCTGATCAATGGCGAGCAATGCGGTTTGTGCCATGACGTCCTCCCCCGGCGTGTTTATGGTGCCCAGCTTAACGCTAGCCGTTTGACGCGGTCAGGAGAACGCCTGTTCATGAGCTTCCACCCTGAAACCCTTGAAAGCCCTACGCGGGCACAGATCCGGCTGCGCGTCGCCGAGGCGCAGGGAAATGCGCGCGGGATCATCCAGATCCATCACGGCCTTGCCGAACATTCCGGGCGCTATCAGCGTTTCGCGGAATTCCTGAGCGCACGGGGCTATCATGTGGGCGTGCAGGACCAGCGCGGCCATGGCGAGACCACGGCCCCCGACGCCCCGCGCGGCGTGTTTGCCGCACGCGACGGCTGGAGCCGGGTGGTGGCCGATTCACGCGCGGTGGAGGACCATTTGCGCGCCCGGTTTCCGGGCCTGCCGCTCATCCTCTACGGCCACTCCATGGGCGGGGTCACCGCCATGACCCACGCCATGGCGCGCAAGGGCGCGGTGGACGGGCTGGCGATCTGGAACACCAATCTGGCCATGGGGGCGCGCGCCGGGCAGATCCGCACGGTGCTGTCGCTGGAAGCCCTGTTCAAGAAGCCGACTGCGCCGTCGACCTGGATGGAGGCGCTGACCTTCAAGGCCTGGGGCCGCAAGATCAAGAAGGCCCGCACCGAGTTCGACTGGTTGTCGCGCCTGCCCGGGGAAGTCGACGCCTATATCGCCGACCCGCTGGCGGGCTGGCCGGCCTCCATCTCCATGTGGCGCTGCCTGGTCGCCGGCACGCTGCGCGGCGAGGACGAGGCGTCGCTGCGCCTGATGCCGGCCGACCTGCCTATCCATCTCGCCGCCGGCGGGCATGACCCGGTGGTTGATCAGGGCGCCGCCGTGAAAACGCTCGCCGCCCGGCTTCAAACGGCGCGCTTCACCGACGTGACCATGCGCTTCGATCCCCAGGGCCGCCACGAGACCCTGCACGATCTGGGCTATGAGCAGGCGATGGCCGATTTCGCAGAGTGGCCCGACCGGGTGTGCGGCCGGGCGGGCTGAACCCTATCCTTCGCGCACCGGCGCGCCGGCGAAGCTGCGCTGGACCGTCCAGCCGTGATGGAC
The DNA here is from genome assembly GCA_022565365.1 of Oceanicaulis sp. Taxonomy (GTDB): domain Bacteria; phylum Pseudomonadota; class Alphaproteobacteria; order Caulobacterales; family Maricaulaceae; genus Oceanicaulis. Next base: position 10,021 of record JAIUMW010000057.1, on the reverse strand, counting down.
CGGGCCTGAGCCTTGGCCGAAGCCTGGCGCCTGGCGGATCGCCTCGTGCAGATAATCGCCGGCCTGCTCCACCGCCCGGTCCAGCGCCAGCCCCTGGGCCATCAGCGCGGCGATAGCCGACGCGAGCGTGCAGCCGGTGCCATGGGTATGGCGGGTGCGCAGGCGCGGGCGGGTGAACAGGCGCATGCCGTTGCGGGTGAGCAGAAGATCGATCACATCGCCGCCCTCCATATGCCCGCCCTTGACCAGCACGGCGCGCGCGCCCAGACCCAGCAGGGCCTCGGCGGCGGCGCGCTGGCCGTCGAGATCCTCGATAGAAAGCCCGGTCAACGCCTCGGCTTCGGGTATGTTGGGCGTGATCAGCGCGGCGCGCGGGACGAGCACCGACCTGATCGCCGCAAGCGCGCTGTCATCGACCAGCCGGGCGCCGGAAGAGGCGACCATCACCGGATCGACGATCAGCGGGATCGTGCTGGCCTTGCCGGCATCCAGCGCTTTGGCGACCGCTTCGATCACTTCGGCGCTCGCCAGCATGCCGGTCTTGATGGCGTCGGCGCCGATATCGTCCAGCACCGCGCCGATCTGGCCGGTGATGATGTCCAGCGGCACGGGATGCACCGCGCTGACGCCGGTGGTGTTCTGCACCGTCACTGCCGTTATGGCCGTCGCGGCGTAACCGCCGAGCGCCGTCACCGTCTTGATATCGGCCTGTATGCCCGCCCCGCCAGAGGAATCTGATCCTGCGATCACCAGTACGCGGCCCTTTTGCTCCTCCGGGCCGAAATCATCTGTCGCGTCACTCATGGCTTGCCTTGGCCTCCGGAACCGGGGTTTGCTGCTGACCGGATATGTAGCGGCGCACGGGGAGGCTGGCCATGACCGCACGGCGCGGATCGATTTTGAGTGCAGTTCTGGCGGGCGGTCTCGCCCTCGTGGTAGCCGCTTGCGGCGCGCCGGCGGGAGATGGGCCGGAGCCGGTGGCAATTGAATCGGCAGGCCTCACCGAAGCGCAACTGGGCGAGCGCCTGTCGCGCGCGCTGCAATTTCCCACCATCTCAGACCGTGAGGACCCGCGCGCCAGCTGGGAGGCGTTCGAGGGCTTCCGCGCCTTCCTCGCCGAGACCCACCCGCTCATGTTCGAGCACATGCAGGTGGAGGATCTGGGCCATGGCACACTCTGGTTCACGCTGGAGGGAAGCAACGCCTCACTTAAGCCCGCCATCTTCATCGCCCATCAGGACGTGGTGCCGGTGGAGCCGGGCACTGAAGGCCAGTGGGTGCATCCCCCGTTCGGCGGGGTGATCGCCGACGGACAGGTCTGGGGCCGCGGCGCGCTGGACATGAAGGGTCACCTCATCACGCTGCTCAGCGCCATGGAGAGCCTTCTGGAAGACGGGTTCGAGCCGGTGCGCACCATCCATATCGGGCTCGGCCATGACGAGGAGGTGGGCGGACGCGGCGCCCAGTCCATGGCGGCCTGGCTGGAAGCGCGGGATCAGCGCGCCTGGTTCGTGCTGGACGAAGGCGGCATGATCATCGAAGACTCCCCCTTCACAGGCGGCCCCGCCGCCCTGATCGGCGTGGCGGAGAAGGGCTATCTGACCGTGGAGGTCACCGCCCGCGCCCGCGGCGGCCATTCTTCCACACCGCCGGACCGCACCGCCATCGGCCAGCTCGCCGAAGCCATTGACCGCATCCAGAACGCGCCCTTCGCCATGAGCCTGGAAGGCGGGCCGGGACGGGAAATGTTCCGCGCCCTGGCGCCGCATCTCGATGGCATGGCGGGCTTCGCCGCTGCGCGCCCCGGCCTGATGGGTTTCCTGATCGAAGGCGAGCTCAAGAAAGAAGACGCCGGGCGCGCCATGCTGGGCACCACCATCGCCCCGACCGTGATTTCCGGCGGCACGGTGATGAATGTCCTGCCCCAGGAGGCGCGCGCCCTGATCAATCTGCGCCTGCACCCGCGCGATACCGGCGAGAGCGCCATCGCCCACATGCGCGCCGCGGTCGCCGGGATGGAAGGCGTGACGGGCGAGGCCTACGAGCCCTGGTCAGACCCGCCCGGCGTGGCGGCGATGGACGGGCCGGCCTGGGACATTATCGCGGGCGCCGCGGCGGGCGCCGCGGGTCCGGACGCGCCGGTGGTTCCCTATCTTATGGTGGCGGCGACCGATCTGCGCCATTTCGCGGGCGTGGCCGATAATCTCTACCGCTTCATGGCGGCGCGCATGGAGATGGCCGATCTGGACGGCATTCACGGCGATAATGAACGCATCGCCCTGTCCAACCTGCCGCTGGCGGCGGACTATTTCCGCACCGTCATCCGGGCGGCGGGAGAGGATGGGGAGAGCTAAAGCAGCCTCACGCAAACAGGATTGAGGACAGGCGCCGGCGCCCTGACTTGGCGAGTTCCGAGGCCGGGCCCGCGGCGTCGAATACGCGCAGGAGCAACTGACGGGCAGCGGACTCGTTCCATTCGCGGTCGAGCGCGATCGAGGTGAGGAGCGCATCCACGCAGCCTTCCATATCGCCTGCGGCCAGCCGCGCACGGGCCAGCACGAAGTGCGCTTCGGGGTCCTTTTGCGCCTTGGCGGCGCGCTGTTCGGCAGCGCCCAGCTCTTCAGCGCCTTCCACCTCGCCGGCCAGTTCCATAGAGGCGCGCACGGCGGCGATGGCCGGGTGGGATTTTTTGGTTTCCGGCGCGCTGTCGATCAGCTCCTGAGCCTGACCGGGATCGCCGCTCATCAGATAAAGCCGCGCGAGGCCGGCGATGGCCTCGGGGTTTTCCTTGTCCATTTGTAGCGCCTGAGCGAAATCCTGCGCCGCACCACCCGCATCGCCCGACGCCATCGCCTGATGGGCGCGCGCGATCAGATCCTCCACCGCCTCGCCATCGACCTGGCCGGACAGGCGGTTGATGAATTGCTTGATCTGGCTTTCGGGCAGGGCGCCCATGAAGCCGTCTACAGGCTGGCCGTTCTGGAACGCGATCACGGCGGGGATGGACTGGATGCGCAGCTGGCCGGCGATGCCGGGATTTTCGTCGATATTGATCTTCACCAGCTTCACCGCGCCCTTGGCCGCGCGCACGGCGGCCTCGATCACCGGGGTGAGCTGACGGCACGGCCCGCACCAGGGCGCCCAGAAATCCACCAGCACCGGCACGATCTTCGACGGTTCGATCACATCGGCCATGAAGCTCTTGTCAGTGGCGTCACGCACGAGGTCGTCACCGTCGGCGGACGGGGCCGGGCTCTGGCCGCTGGCGCCAATAATCTCCATGGGGTGTGCTCCTCGAGAAAGATGTGTCGAACCGGTTGCGCCCTAGGTGGCGGCTTACGCGCGCGCTTGCAAGCCTCAAGCGGCGCTGAGGGCGGCCAGATCCAGCACGTCAGGCTCCCGGCCCAGCGCCCGCACAAAGCGCAGAAGGTCCGCGCTGGACACCGCCGTGGTGGCGTCATTCTTCAAAGGATGGAAGTTCACGATCTCATGCTCCATCAACGCCTTGTCCAGAATGAAGCGCACGCGGTGCTCGGGATCATTGATGATCGCGAACGCCGTGACCGAGCCCGGCGTGACGCCCAGCGACGCCTCCAGCAGCTCCGCCGATCCAAACGACAGGCGCGCGCCGCCGATCAGCTTGTGCAGCTGGTTGAGCGCGATCTGCGTCGATTGCAGCGCGCTGATGAGAACCAGTGCGCCCTTCTTGTCCTTCAGGAACAGGTTTTTCGTATGCCCGCCGGGCATATCGGCCTTGATCGCCTCGCCCTCGGCCACGGTGAACACCGGCGCGTGCTCCACCGTGCGGTGCGCCACGCCCAGCGCATCGAGAAAAGCAAACAGCTGAGCCCGGCTGACCGGCGGTGAAGGAGGCTGGGTCGAGTGTGTCATGACCTTCCGATTAGCCTTGTCCGGCAGGCGGGTGCAAGCCTTGCCGGGCCACGCCGTCACACTGCCGATGCGGTGAACAGGCGGGCTTGCCAAACCCGGCGCGATGCGCGATATACCCGCCTCCCGGCTCTGGCCGGGCCCTGTCACGCAGGAATATGAGCGGGCGTAGCTCAGGGGTAGAGCATCACCTTGCCAAGGTGAGGGTCGTGAGTTCGAATCTCATCGCCCGCTCCATTTATTCGCCTTCAATCACCTGGATTTAGCCGGAATGGCCGGCGCGGCGCGATATGGCGCGGCACTCCTGTGCGCGTCATTCAGCTCGCTTCAAAGCTCTGATGATAGGCGACCTGACCGGCCGGATAAGGGCCCTTGAATGCCAGCGCCTGGAAGTATTCCGGCGGCGCGCCGGCATAGACCAGGCCCGGCTGCACAGCGAACCCGAAACGGGCGTAATAGCCCGGATCCCCCAGCACCACGCAGCCCGCCGCGCCCAAAGCCTCAAGGCGCCCCAGCGCGGCGCGGACCAACCGGGCGCCTACCCCTTCCCCCTGACGGTCAGGCAAAACCGACACCGGGCCGAGTCCGAACCAACCCAGCGCCCCGCTATCAATGGCGACGGGCGAGATGGCGGCGTGACCCAGGACTTCATCACCCTCCACCGCGACCAGCGAAACCGTCAGTGCGCCCGAGGCGCGCAAGGCGTCGACAATCGCCGCTTCCGTCTGTTGGCTGTGGGCGAGGCTGGCGAACGCGGCCTGCGTCACGGCGCGTATGGCGCCGGCATCGCCAGCGCGCTCGGGAATGATGTGCATGCTCGCTCCGTTCTGCTGACCCTGACAGTAAAGGTGGCGCGGCGCCGCCTCACCCCCAGCGATAAACCCGCCACACCCCGTCCGGGCCGCGCAGCATCAGGCCGTCCGGGTCGGTGACGAGGTCCAATAGCGCTGCGGTCTGGGCGTCGGTGGCGCCGTCATGGCGGGCCGGGCGGTAGCGCATCTGGAAGGCGGTGAGGACGGCGCGGGTCTGGTCGTCCCAGACGCCGGTTTCTGCAATGGCGTAGCCATGGCGGCGCAGGCGCGCCTGGTGCCAGGCGGCGTCGGGCGGCGCATCCTGATACTGCGCGGTGAGCGCCTCTAGCCTTGTCTCGTCGGGCCAGGGGATGAGCCCTGCCCAGGCCAAGCGCCGCCACGGAAACAGCGGCCCGGGATCGGATTTGCGCCCTGGCGACACGTCCGAATGGCCCAGAATCCGATGCGGGGCGATGTCGTGGCGCGCGGCGACGTCAGCGATCAGCCAGGCCACAGCCGCGATCTGCGCCTCGTCATAGGGCTCCCAGTCTTCGGGCGCGCCCCAGTCATAGCCGCGATTGACGATCTCGATCCCGATGGACGCAGTATTGAGATAGGTCTCCCCGCGCCAGCTCGACGCGCCGGCATGGCGCGCGCGCCTGTGCTCGGGCACCAGGCGGTGGATGCGCCCCGGATCGCGGCCGATGAGATAATGGCTGGAGACCCCGGTTCGGGAGAGCAGGCGCAGCGATTCTTCAAAATCCACCGCCGTATAGTGCACGATGATATAGCGCACCCGGCTGTCATGGGCCTCGCTGGCATGGCTTGAATCAATGCGCGGCCCGCCCGCGCAGGCCGCCAGCATCAGGGCGAGCAGGCCGCTGAACGCCAACATGACTGGCCGCACCCGCGCAGCGCCGCTTGTCTGACAGGTCTGGCGGGCTTGAGAGATCATGGCCGCGACCCTGCCCGCGCTCCGGTCCGGCGGCAAGGGCCGCCCGCTTCAGGGCATGATCGCGCCGGGGCTTGATCGCGCCCGCCCGCCCTGCTAGTCAGCGCCCTGTCCTGAGGGAGTAGCCGCCGGCGCGATGCGCGCCGGGCCTTCGTCAACATACTTGGCCGGCACGGCCATGGCGAAGGCGCATCTACGGATACTGGCGAGACTCATGACGGCCTGACGCGGGTTCCGGGAGCCGGACGCGGCGGGTTGTCATGTGGTCTTGATGGCCGGCTCCGGAGTGCCAATGCGATGTCCCAGCTTCTCATCATCTTCATCACGGTTTTTCTGGCCGAACTGGGCGACAAGACCCAGCTCGCCACCGTCCTGTTCGCGTCTGAAGGCCGCAATAATCCGGTCCTCGTCTTCGCCGCCGCCTCAGGCGCGCTGGTGCTATCGGCGGGGCTGGCGGTGCTCCTGGGCGTGGCCGCCGAGCGCTGGCTCGCCATGGTCCCGCTCAAGCTCATCGCCGGCCTTGGATTCATCGCCATCGGCGCCTGGACGGTGTGGGAGCATTTCAAGGGGTAGGCCCCCGCCCCGGCGCCCTGTCATGCGCTGGCTTCAACCTTGACCGCTCATGTCCGGCCGGGCTATCCAGCCTCCGCCGCCAGTACGGGCGGCGATTTTGGACCGGAAAATCACCATGGACGGCGGATCCAGTCGGGGCCTGACCCTGACACCCCGGAACCCCATTCGCCAGCCCGGCGGCTAGCGCCCTCGCGCCAGCGCCGGACCGGCGCTGAAGCTGCGAGCGGCGGAGGTCTTTGCCCCCTGCCTTCGTGACCAGACGAACCGACCCGCGCATTCGCGCGGGGGCGCAGGGCCATGACCCTGCGTCAGCCCAGGGAGGCTCGACATGACCGAACCGTCTAGTTGGCAGGCCGTGCTGCGGCGAAAGCCGCACGGCCTGCACCTGACCGTCATCCTCCCCCTGATCCGGCTGGAGCGCCGCCCCGTGAGTTGAGGGCGCGCGCTCCGGTCCTTGAGTTCCGGAGCGTCACGCCATGACCACCCAGACCTATCTCGATGCGGCGATCCGCCAGTTCCTGGCGAATTCCGACACACAATCCATCTCCGTCGCAGCCGCGCACATGCACCCGGCTGACCTGGCCCATGCCTTCAGCACGCTGGAAGCGGGCGACATCGCCCGTGTGCTCGCCGCCCTGCCGGTTGAGATCGCGGCGCGCACGCTGGGCTATCTTGAAGAAGACCTGCAGACGCAAACCGCCGAGGCGCTGCCGCGCAAGACGCTCGGCCAGCTGCTCGCAGCCATGTCCCATGACGAGCGCGCCGACCTCTACGCCCTGCTCGCCCAGGACGTGCAACACGCGCTTTTGCCCGCGCTGGCCATGGCCGACCGGGAGGATATCCGCAAGCTCGCCGCTTATGAGGAGGGCACGGCCGGATCGGTCATGACCTCCGACTATGCGGTGCTGGCGCCGGACCTGACCACCACCGAGGCGATCGCCCGTCTGCGCCAGGAAGCGCCCAACAAGGAGACCATCTACGACGCCTATGTGGTGGATGATCAGCGCCGCCTGGTGGGCGTGGTGTCGCTGCGCGACCTGATCACCGGCGATGATGACGCACGGGTCTCAGAGATCATGAAAAGCCAGGTGATCTCCATCCGCGCCGACGCGCCGCGCGAGGACGCGGCGCGCACCATTGCGCGCTATGACCTGCTGGCCCTGCCGGTCACCAATGGCGGCGAGGCGCTAGTGGGCATCATCACCGCCGACGACGCCATGGACGTAGCTGCCGACGAAGCGACGGAAGACTTCTTCCGCGCCGGCGGTGTGCAGGGTGTCGTCGGCCACAGAGGCGAGCCGGACGGCGCCTCCATCACCAGCGTGCGCAAGGCGGGCATCTGGGTGCTCTACCGGCTGCGCATCGTCTGGCTGGTGCTGCTGGTGTTCGGCAATATCTTCTCCGGCGCCGGGATCGCCTATTTTGAAGACACGATCATGGCCTATGTGGCGCTGGTCTTCTTCCTGCCGCTGCTGATCGACTCGGGCGGCAATGCCGGCTCACAGGCCGCCACCCTGATGGTGCGCGGCCTGGCGGTGGGCGATGTGAAGCTGACCGACTGGGGCCATATGATTGGCCGCGAAGTGGCGGTGGCGCTGATGCTGGGCCTGACGATGGCCGTTGCGGTGTCCCTGGTCGGCGCCTTCCGCGCGCCCGAAGTGGTGCCTGTGGTGGCCATGTCCATGGTGTGCATCGTGCTGGTGGGCAGCACGATCGGAATGAGCCTGCCCTTCATCCTGTCGCGCCTTAAGCTCGACCCGGCTGCGGCCAGCGCCCCGCTGATCACCTCCATCGCCGATGCGGCGGGCGTGCTCATCTATTTCTCCATCGCCACCGCCGTGCTCGATCTGGGCCCGGCAGCGGTCTGACGGCGCGTCAAACCACACTCGCAATCAATTGTTACGCGGCGGCGCCAGACTGATTGCCGCGCCGCCGCGGGGAGACAGACCCATGACCCTGAATCTGAAACTGAACCTCACCACCCTCGCCGGCGTACTGGCGCTCGGCCTGACGCCGGTCCTGACCGCGCCGGCCCTGGCCAATGGCGGCCCCTATGCCGTGGATGACGCCGGCATCGCCACGCCCGGCATGTTCAAGCTGGAAACCTGGAGCTCGTTCGCCAGCAATGGCGACCGGGTCTACCTCGCCTCGCCCGGCTTCACGCTGGAGGCCCTGCCCTTCATCGAGTTCGAGCTGACGGTTGAAAGCCGCCGCTCCGATCATGACTGGGCAACGACCATCGCCCCCGCCGCCAAGATCGCCCTGCGCGATATTGACGAGCACGGCTACGGCCTCGCCCTGTCCATCGGCAGCGGCCATGCCGGCGTGATCCGCAATGCGGACACGGTCTATGCCGTGGTCCCGCTGTCTGTCCCGGTGAATGACCATCTCAACCTGCATTTCAATGCCGGGGTGGAGCGTGACCTCACCGAGAACGACACGGTCGGCGTGTGGGGCATGGCCGCGCAGGTGATGGCCCATGACCGGCTGGAGCTGATCGGCGAGGTCTACGGCTCTGAAGGCAATCGCCCCGGCTGGCAGGCCGGAGTCCGCCCCTATGTGTTCGACGGCAATGTCGCTCTCGAGATCGCCTATGGCCGCAATCTCGACGGTGAACGCGCCGACTGGCTGACCCTGGGCCTCTCGCTCGAGTTCTGAAGCCGTTCAATCCCCGCCGGACTGGATTGCGCCGGCCCGGCGGGGTAGAGGCGGGGGCGAAGGAATACGAGGCAAGGCCATGATCGAGACCGCAGGGCCGTTCTGGGCGGCGATCAATCTGTTCGCAGCCCTGGTGCTGGGCGCCGCCATCGGGCTGGAGCGCCAGTGGCGCCAGCGCATGGCGGGCCTGCGCACCAACACGCTGGTCTCGCTGGGCGCGGCGAGCTTTGTGGTGTTCTCCGCCCTGTTCGGCGGCGATGAGGTGAGCCCGACCCGGGTCGCGGCCCAAGTGGTCTCCGGCGTCGGCTTTATCGGCGCGGGCATCATCTTCCGCGAAGGCCTCAATGTGCGCGGGCTCAACACCGCCGCGACCCTGTGGTGCGCGGCGGCTGTGGGCGTGCTCGCAGGCGCGGGCGCTCTGCTCTATGCGGCCATGGTGGCCGGGATGGTGGTGGCTGTGAACTTGCTGCTGCGCCCGATCGCCGCGCGCATCAACCGCCAGCCGGTAACCGTGGCGGACGGACCGCAGGACTATGCCGTCACCATCACCTGCCGCGCCGAGCAGGAGGCGCATATCCGCGCCCTCCTCCTGCAGGGTGTGGCGTCGGGCAAGCTGCATTTGCGGGCGCTGGAAAGCGCCAATATCGAAGAAAGCGACCGGGTGGAGGTGTCCGCCACGCTGAACGCCGATGCGCGCGCCGACACAGTGCTGGAGCAGATCGTGGGCCGGCTCAGCCTGGAGTCGGCCGTCACCGCCGCGCGCTGGCGCCTTGCCGAGGCGTGCGACGAGGAAGGCTGAACGCGCAGAGTGTAAGACGTCCGCCTCAGCGCCGCTCCACGCCCGGCATGGTCCATTCCCCGCTCAGCGCCGCCTCGCGCGGATCATAGAGCCGGGCGGTCAGGGTGAAATGCGCATCGGGCGGCGCGGGCAGCCAGTTGGAATCGGGGAAACCCTGGGGCGGTGTCGTGGATATCCGTATGGTCAGCCCGCCGTCTGAATCGTATTGCAGCGCGTCCCGGTCGCCGAGCGCCGGGCGCCAGCCGGCGCCCTCCGGCAGAAAACCGTCAGCGTCATAAAGCGTGATCGACCAGAACGCGTCCGCCGGCGGCAAGGCGCCCGGGGGAAAGTGCAGATCATAGCTGTGCAGGCTGTGCAGCG
>JAIUMW010000056.1 GCA_022565365.1 Oceanicaulis sp. | reverse complement strand
TGTTTGATTTCCTGGGTGTGAAACGGGCCGGGGCGTGATGCGCGCCGCGCTCGTCACCGGGATTTCGGGCGGGATTGGAACCGCGCTGGGCGCAGCCTTCCGGGCCGCCGGATACCGCGTCATCGGCACGGGCCGCACGCCCGCAGACGGCGATGTGTGCGACGCGTTTGTGGAAGCCGACCTCAACCTGATCGCCGAGGACGACGCGGCGCTGGACGCCTTCGCCAAAGCCGTGCGCGCGGCGCTGAACGGCGCAGAGCTCACCGTCCTCATCAACAACGCCGCCGCCCAGATCCTGGCGCCCGTGGACGGGCTCACCATGGACGCCTGGCGGCGCACGATGAATGTCAATCTCACCGCGCCTTTCCGGCTGGTGCAGACCTTCCTGCCCGAGCTCGAAGCCGCGCGCGGCTGCGTGATCAATATCGGCAGCGTACATGCCCAGGCGACCAAGCCGGAGTTTGCCGCCTACGCCACGTCCAAGGCGGCGCTGCACGGGCTGACGCGGGCGCTGGCCGTGGATCTGGGCGCGCGGGTGCGCGTCACCTGCCTGGCGCCCGCGGCCATCGCCACCCCCATGCTGATGGCCGGGTTCGAGGGGCGCGAGGCGGCGTTTCAGGAGCTGGAAGCCTGCCACCCACTCAATCGCATCGGCGCGCCGGACGAGGCGGCCCAGGCGGCGGTGTTCCTGGCGTCTCCGGCGGCGGCGTTCGCCACCGGGACCACCTTCTATCTAGATGGCGGCGTGCTCTCGCGCCTGCATGATCCGGTATGAGCGCCGCGCTGCGGATCGGGACGCCGCACTGCGTCTGGGACGCGCGCGCGATTCTGGGCGAAGGCCCGGTCTGGGACGGGCAGGCGGTCTGGTGGACCGATATCAAGGCGCCGGCCCTGCACCGCTATGAGCCGCAGACCGGCGCAAAGACCAGCTGGACCGCGCCGGAGGCTGTGGGGTCATTCGTGATCGAACCGGACGGGCGCCTGCTGGCGGCGATGAAGTCTGGCTTCGCCCGGCTGACGCTTGATGCGGGCGGCGGCGCGATGACTGTGGCGTCCGTGTGTCGGCCCGAGGCGGATCTGCCGGGCAATCGCTTCAATGACGGCAAGCGCGCCCCGGACGGCAGTTTCTGGGCCGGGACCATGGACGACGCTGAACAAGGCGCGTCCGGCGCCTGGTGGCGTCTGGATGCCGGCGGAACGGCGCGCCAGCTGGAGACCGGCTATCGCGTCACCAACGGGCCGGCGTTCGATGCGGCCCGCGGGCGGGTCTATCTCACGGATTCTGCACGCCAGACCGTGTTCGCCGCAGACCTGAGCGATGGCGGCGCCGGGTTTTCGAACAAGCGCGTCTTCGTGCAATTTGGCGAGGGCGACGGCTATCCCGACGGCATGGAGACCGATGCCGACGGCTGCTTGTGGATCGCGTTCTGGGATGGCTGGCGGATCGACCGCTATGACCCTGATGGCGCGCTTATGGCCCGTGTCGACATGCCGGTGGCGCGCCCGACCAGCCTGGCTTTCGCCGGTGACGCGGTCTATGTGACCTCGGCCTCCATCGGCCTTGATGGTCAGGCGCTGGCGGGCGGGTTGTTCAGAATCGACCTGCAGGGCCGTTAGTCCGCATCCGGACGCTCGTCCTCAAGTTCTTCAAGACGTGCGCGGACATCCTCCAGCTGGGATTCCAGCTCGATATTGTGCAGCTCGCGCGACGCCTCGCGCCGGTGCAAATCCGTCAGCTGGCGGTGGGCCTCCATCAGCAGACGGCGCGATTTGATCGCCACCGCGGCCGTGAAGGCGAACGCCACCGCAAACAGGGACAGCGGTAACAGCCAGGGGCGGAACGGCTCTGCCGGCGGGCTCGCCAGGGCGGCCGCACCCAGCAAGGTCAAGATGGCCAGTGGGGCCGTGAAGCGGCGATTGCGCCACAGCGACAGCAAGGGCCGGCGCAGGGGCGCCGGCGCGCGATTGATCCAGGCGTCGACCCCTGCCGGTCTGGACCGCGGCGGAGGCGCTGCGGCGGCGGCGCGTGCCTTGATGATCACTTTGGCGTCGGGATCAAACAGAGAGTTGAAATCGACCTTGTCGAAAACATCCAGTGCGCCGCCGACCGTCGCGTCAAACACCGTCACCCCGCGCGCCTCAAGCGCCTGACGGGCGATGCGGTAATGCTCCACCATCATCTCGGTTTTCGGAGCATGCCATTTGCGGCCCTTGCCGAAATAGGCCGGATCGAAATGATTGGGGTCATCATCGCGGGTGGAGACCAGAGCCAGGCCCTCTCCATCCTCCTCGCCGACCGTCGCGGGCACGGTGTAGCGCGTGTCGCAACCGATCAGATAAATCTCGGAAAAGCCCATATAGGCGGCGATCTGGAGCATGGTGATCGCGACGGTGCGCGGCTGGATCACATGCTGGTCGATATCGGCCGAGAACATCGAGTCCGGCAGATTGTCCAGCGTGCCGTAGACTTCATTGAAATAGTACCGGTTGCGCCCCGTGGGCAGGATGGCGCGGGTGGGATAGCGCCGCTTCTCCCCGGTATGCTCCTGCACCTGGGCGGGAAAGAAGGCGGTGATCGACGGATTGTCCGTCAGCATGGCCTCGATATCGCGGGCGCGGTCGGGCAGGACGCGCGAATCCACACACGTGTAATAGGTCGGGCGCCAGTCGATCCGGTCAAACAGCAGGAAAGCCGAATTGCACGCGAAGACGGTTTCGCCCTCCAGAAGCTCCAGATCGGTCCGGTTCAGCGAGGGGCCATTGCCCATGACGAAACAGCGTTGGCCTGTATGGATCCCGGCGAACCGCTCCAGCAGGCTCGGCGCGCCAGCCCGCTCGATGGCGTTGGCGAACACCCGTGTATCGGCGGGCGTTGTCCGCGACTTGCGCCGTTTCGGGTTCAGACTGTCCGTGCGGATGATGGGCGGATCGCAGGCCGACAGCTCGGCATGGCGCGCCAGCCGCGCCTCATCGTCCAGCGTCACCGGCGCGTCGGGCAGAAGGGCGCCGAAGGCGTCGCGGAATGCCGGCTCAACCGCTTCGAGTTCGCGGGCCAGAATATCTTTGGCCTCGCTCTCATAGCGTGACTTGAAGACGATGGAGCGCTGGCCCGGACGCACCCGGAAACAGCCCAGATGCCGGTCGACCGTGTGAAGCTCCGCATGACGGAAAAAGCGGCACCAGAGCTCAAAATCATTGGCGAGGCGGAAGTCCGTATCCAGACGGCCTCCGGCGCGCTCCCACAGGCTGCGCCGCCAGAAGGTGGATTCCTGCTGGATCCACTGATTGTCGCCCGCCAGAAAGCGCAGGCGCGACCAGGGCCGCGTCTGGCCCATCCACTCGATCACGCCGTCGGAATTCATGCTCGAGGGGCGCCCGGTGATCCACTCGATATCGGGCCGCGCCTCGAACAGGCGCGCGACAAAGGACAGCGTGCCCGGCAGGATCACGTCGTCGGAATTGATCCAGCCCATCAGCTCGCCGGTGGAGGCGGCGAAGCCCTTGTTCAGCGCATCGGCATGCCCGTTATCGGGCTCGCAGATAATGGTGGAGAGACGGTCGCGATATTCCTCGATCAGCAGGCGCGAGCCGTCCGTGCTCGCCCCGTCCGCGACGATGTATTCCAGCTCCGGATAACTCTGCTCAAGCACTGAATCCAGGCAGGGGCGCAAATAGGCCCGCCCGTTCCAGTTTGGGGTTACGATCGAGAAGCGCGGGCGCGTCGCGGCAGGGGACATCAGCGGCTCCGGAGGGGATGCAGGGCAACGGACACGGTCGACTTTACGGCGCTCCAGGGGCCGGCATGGCGATTAACCAGCCGGGCGATCTCGGTCAGGCGGCGCGGCGTGATATGGGCCGTCTTGGTGCCCGATCCCATGTAGACGTGGGACAGCGTCCGGTCGAGGCGCGTGAACTTGATCCCGGCGGCGTAGAGCCTGACCCAGAGCTCCCAGTCCATGGTGTAGACAAGCGCTTCATCCATCCCTCCGGCGGCGGCCACGGCGGACCGGCGCGCAAAGCAGGAGGGCTGGGAGATCAGATTGGACCGGTAGAGAAGTGGTCCGGCCACGTCGACATGGTCATGCACGCCGATGACCTGGCCGGTTTCATCGATAAAGTCGGACCCGCCATGGACCACGCCGGCGCCGGGATCGGCGTCAAACGCCTGCACGACAGCGGCCAGCGCGCCGGGAACCAGGAGATCGTCGGCATTGAGCCAGCCCAGGATCGGCGCGCTTGTATGCGCCCAGCCTTCGGCAATGGCGGCGGCCTGTCCGGCGTCGGGGGCCGTGCGCCGGTAGGCGAATGTCAGACCGCTGGCGTCCGCCGCGGCGGCGACGCGCGCATCGCCCGACGCGTCCAGGAAAGCGATTTCAAGCGGCATGTCCTGACGCGCCAGGCTGTCGAGTGAGGCGGGCAGGAGCGGATGCCACGCCCCCACCGGCATGGCGATGGCGAAGCGCGCGGCGCTGTCGATCAGGTCGTGGCCGGTCGCGGTCATGATTCGCGTTCTAGGCTTGGGTGCGGCGCGGCGCAATGCGCAGCGGCCTCATGTCACGAACTGAAATGTTTTGTCTATCACGCCTCTCTGGCGCCGGGCATGCAGGGCTGACTATAACCGGTGACAGCCCGGACGGTTGCAGGAGGCGTTTTCAATGTGTGGCATTGTCGGTGTGACGGGACGGGCGGACGCTCAAAGCGTGCTCGTGGAAGGTCTGCGCCGGCTGGAGTATCGCGGCTATGATTCGGCCGGGGTCTGCGTCGCCGGACCTGATGGCGCCCTGGCCACAGAACGCGCGGCAGGCAAGGTCGCCGCGTTGTCTGACAAGCTGGGCGCGCGCGGCGGGCTGGCGGGGCTCAGCGGCATCGCCCATACCCGCTGGGCGACCCATGGTGCGGCGGAAGAACGCAACGCCCACCCCCACCGCGCCGGACGCGTCGCGCTGGTCCATAACGGTATTATCGAGAACCATGGCGCTCTCAAGGCCGAGCTCATGGCCGAAGGCCGGGTGTTTGTGTCCGACACCGATTCTGAAGTTGTCGCCCATTTGTTCGACGCGGCGCTGGACCAGCACGCCGATCCCCATGACGCCTGGCGCGCGGTGATCGACCGGCTGAAGGGCGCCTTCGCGCTGGCGGCGGTGAGCGAAACCGCGCCGGGTCTGGTGTTCGGCGCGCGCAAGGCTGCGCCTTTGCTGGCCGCGCTGGGGCCGGGGACGGGCTATATCGCCTCGGACGCCATGGCGCTGCCTGAAGACGCGGCGACGCTGATCTATCTTGAAGACGGCGACACGGTAGTGGTGGGCGCGGGCTCGGCCGATGTGCGCGATGCCCAAGGCCGGCCCGCCCAGCGCAAACAGGCCGCCGGTCCCGGCGTGTTCGGACGCGTGGACAAGGGCCCGTTTCGCCACTTCATGGAAAAGGAAATCCACGAACAGCCCGAAGTCGTGGGGCGCACCATTGCGGCCTATGTCCATCTGGCCGACGGCGCGGTGAACCTGCCCGCGAAGGTGGATTTCGCGGCCATGAACCGGTTGCTGATTGTGGCGTGCGGCACCGCAGCCTATGCCGGCATGGTGGCGCGCTACTGGTTTGAAAGCCTCGCCGGGCTTCCCACCGAGGTCGATATCGCCTCGGAATTCCGCTATCGCGACCCGGCGTTTTCGCCGGGGGATGCGGCCCTGTTCATCTCACAGTCGGGGGAAACCGCCGACCCGCTGGAAGCGCTGCGCCTGTGCAAGGCGGCAGGGCTCGTCACCATCGCGCTCACCAATACCGCCCATTCCACCATGGCGCGCGAGGCCGATATCGTGCTGCCGACTTTGGCCGGGCCGGAAATCGGTGTGGCGTCCACCAAGGCCTTCACCTGTCAGCTCTCCGCGCTCGCCGCGCTGGCCATTGCGGCGGGCGCTCAGCGCGGACGTATGGACGCCCAAGCGGTGAAGGGCGCGATCGCCGACCTCTCCGCCGCGCCGCGCCTGATGGGCGAGGCGCTGAGCCTGCGTCAGGGCGTGGACGCGCTGGCGCTGGATCTCGCGCGCAGCGATATCGTCCTGTTCCTGGGACGCAACTCCCTGTTCCCGCTGGCGCTGGAAGGCGCGCTGAAGCTCAAGGAAATCAGTTATATCCACGCCGAGGGCTATCCTGCGGGCGAGCTGAAACACGGCCCCATCGCGCTGATCGAAGAGGGCGTGGCGGTGATTGTGCTGGCGCCCATGGACGCGCTGTTCGACAAGACCCGCTCCTCCATCGAGCAGGTGCGCGCGCGCGGCGCGCGGGTGATCGCGGTGGCGGACGCCGCCGCTGCGGTGGCGCTGGAGGACCAGAGCGCGCTCACCCTGGTGACGCCGGACGCCGGGCGTCTGGCCACGCCGCTGGTGATGGCGGTGGCGGTGCAGCTGATCGCCTACCTCACGGCGGTGCACAAAGGCACCGATGTGGACCAGCCGCGCAATCTCGCCAAATCGGTGACTGTCGAATAGGGCAATGAAACGTGACTTAATCGCGTGTGCGGGCACGGCTATACGCCCCAGCGCACGCTCTTCGTGAAAACAGGATACCCGTCCCCATGATTCCCTTTATCGATCTGGCCGCCCAGCGCGCCCGCATCCAGGACCGGCTCGACGCCGCCATCGCCAAGGTGATCGAGGAGGGCAAATATATTCTGGGGCCTGAAGTCACCGAGCTGGAATCCCGGCTCAAGGCCTTCGGCCAGACGGGCCATGCGCTGACCTGCGCCAATGGCACTGACGCCATCCTGCTGCCGCTGATGGCGTGGACAATCGGCAAGGGCGACGCGGTGTTCGTGCCCAGCTTCACCTTCGCCTCCACAGCCGAAGTCGTGGTGCTGGCGGGGGGCACGGCGGTGTTTGTCGATATCGATCCCGACACGTATTGCATGGACCCGGCGAGCCTGGAGCGCGCCATTGATGCAGTGAAACGCGAAGGCGCGCTGACCCCGCGCGCGGTGATCGCGGTGGACCTGTTCGGTCAGCCTGCGGACTATCCCGCCATCAGCGCCATCACCAAGGCGCACGGGCTCAAGCTGATCGCTGACAGCGCCCAGGGGTTTGGCTGCACGCTGGCCGCAAAGCACCCGGCCCACTGGGCGGATGTGGCCACCATCAGCTTTTATCCGGCCAAGCCGCTGGGCTGTTATGGCGATGGCGGGGCGGTGGTGACCAATGATGACGCGCTGGCTGCCCTGTTCGCCTCGCTGCGCAATCACGGCCAGGGGCAGGAGCGTTACGCCTATGACCGCATCGGGCTGAACTCGCGCCTCGATACCATCCAGGCGGCGATCCTGCTGGAAAAGCTGGAGATTTTCTCCGACGAGATCATCCACCGCAACAAGGCGGCCGATGCCTACGCCGCAGCGCTGTCGGACGTTGTGAAGACGCCGGTGGTGATCGAGGGTGGGGTGTCGACCTGGGCGCACTACACGATCGAGGTGGATGACCGCGACGGGTTCCGCGCGCGCCTGGCCGAAAAGGGCGTGCCGACAGCGGTGTATTATCCCGTGCCGATGCATGTGCAGGAACCCTATCAGCGCTGCCCCCTTGCGCCGGGCGGCCTGCCGGTCACGGAGCAGGCGATGTCGCGCGTGGTGTCCCTGCCCATGGACGCCTATCTGGCCGGGGAGCGTCAGGATCAGGTGATCGCAGCGGTGCGCGCCAGCGTGTAGCGCGCCATCTCGCCAGAGCGCGGCCAAGCCGTTACAAACAATGGCGCAAATCAGTTGTGCGAAGGGGCTCGACCGCCGTGCGCCACCTGCAGGCCAGCATTATCACACGGCGTCTCAAGCGCCCCTTTGTCATCGCCACTGGCGCGCGCACCGAGCAGGCCTCGATCTCGGTCACTATCAGCCAGGGCCGCGATGTCGGCTATGGCGAGGCGGTGGGGGTGAGCTATCGCGGCGAGACGGCTGAGTCGATGATCTCGCAGATCGAGGCTGTGCGGGATGCCGTTGAAGCGGGCGCAGACCGCATACGTCTGATGAGCCTTCTGCCGCCGGGCGGGGCCCGCGCAGCCGTGGATGCGGCATTGTGGGACCTGGAAGCGCGCCGGGCCGGCACCACGGTGGCGGCGCTGTGCGGCCTTTCCGGCCCGGTCCGGCCTGTCGTCACCGCCTTCACCATCTCGCTGGATACGCCGGACGCCATGGAGGAGCAGGCGCGTGAGGCGGCGCACCGGCCGCTGCTCAAAGTGAAGCTTGGCCGGCGTGACGGGCTGGACGGCGCGCGCGCCGCCGCTGTGCGCCGGGGCGCGCCGGGCGCGGTGCTGATCGCCGACGCCAATTGTGGCTGGACGCGAGAGGACTTGCCCCACCACGCCCACGAGTTGGCGCAGCTGGACTTCAAACTGCTCGAACAGCCCTTGCCGCCTGAGCTGGACCATTTGCTGGATGATTTCCGCTCGCCCCTGCCGCTGTGCGGCGATGAAAGCTGCCAGTCCATGGCTGAGCTTGAGGCGGCGGCGCGGCGCTATGACATCATCAATATCAAGCTGGATAAATGCGGCGGGCTGACCCACGCGCTGGAAATGCGTGCGCGCCTGCGGGCGCTGGGCAAGGGCGTGTTTGTTGGCTGCATGATCTGCGGCGTGCGGGCGATTGCGCCGGCCCTGATCGTGGCGCAGGACGCCGATTTCGTGGATGTGGACGGGCCGGTCTGGCTCGCAGAAGACATCGCCCCCATGGCGCTGGATGAGGCGGGGCGGCTGACGCCGGTTCCGCCCGGCGTGTGGGGCGGCATGGGAGAGATACGCACATGATCGCGCTGCCCTATCTGGTGTTTCTGGGTGATGCTGACCGCGAGGTGGGGGTGAAGACCGCCCAGGGCGTGCTCTACTGGCGCCCCGATCAGGTGGCCGGTCAGTTCCGCCTGCCCGGATGCGAGCTGGATCTGGGCATTCCCGACATGGATTTCGACGCGGCGGTGGCGGCGGGCGCGCGCACCGTGCTCATCGGCATCGCCAACCGGGGCGGCATATTGCCCGAGCGCTGGATCGAGCCGCTGCGCCAGGCGCTCGAAGCCGGACTCGACATCGCCAGCGGCCTGCACCAGCGCCTGGGCTCGTTTCCGGTCCTGAAAGAGGCCGCTGACCGGCTGGGCCGCCAGCTCCACGATGTGCGCCACTGGTCCGGCCCGCCATTAAAGCTCGGCACGGGCGAAAAGCGCCCCGGTCAGCGCGTGCTGATGGTCGGCACCGATTGCAATATCGGTAAGAAATACGCGGCGCTGGCCGTCGCGCAGGAGATGGCCGCGCGCGGGATCAAGTCCACCTTCCGCGCCACCGGTCAGACCGGGGTGCTGATCGCGGGCGCGGGCGTGGCCGTGGACGCGATCCCGGCCGATTTCGTGTCCGGCGCCGTGGAGATGCTGTGCCCGGCCAACACCGAAGACCACTGGGACGTGATCGAGGGGCAGGCCAGCGTGCTGCATCCCTTCTTCGGTCAGGTGACGCTGGGCCTGGTGCTGGGCGCCCAGCCTGATGCGCTGGTGCTGTGCCATGAGGCGGGGCGCGCCCATATCCGGGGCATGCCCCACCGGCCCTTGCCCGGCCTGACCGCGACGCTGGAGGCGCATCTGGCCGCCGCCCGGATCAATAATCCGGCCGTGCGCGCCGCGGCGGTGAGCCTGAATACCGGCGGGATGCCGCCCGATGCGGCCGAAGCGGCGCTGGACGCGGCCCGGGCCGAGACCGGCCTGCCCGCCACCGATCCCATCCGCTATGGCGCGGGCATGCTGGTGGACGCGATACTCTCGGGGCGTTAGAGGCAGGGCGTCAGGCGAGGGGCGGTCAGTCTTCGCGCCCCTCCACATCCAGCAGATCGCCGGGGCGGCAATCCAGCGCCGCGCAAAGCCGGGCGAGGGTGTCGAAGCGCACGCCCTTCACCTTGCCCGACCGGAGCAGCGACAGATTGGCCTCGGTAATGCCGATCCGGGCGGCAAGGTCCTTGGCCTTCATCTTGCGCCGCGCCAGCATGACATCGAGCGTGACGACAATGGCGGGCGGCTCGCCGTCTGCGCCTGGCTCAGACAAAGGCGTCATGCTCTGTCTGAAGCGCGTGGGCGTGCTGCATGGCGTAGGCCATGGCCGTGGTGAATATGCCTCCGGCGGCCAGCGCCAGCCCGGCCGCGTCGATATTGAAATCGATCCCGCGCGATACGCCGCTGATCCAGTCCAGCAAGGTGGGCTGGATCACGATCACGGCCGCCGCCGCCCAGGCCAGAGCCTCGCCAAAGCTGCGGATGCGCTTGGCGTTCTTGGCGGAGAACATCTCGCCCCGCCCATAAGCGGCGCCGAGTGCGGCCATGGCCGCGAGCCCGTTGATCAGGAAGAGGAGC
The DNA here is from genome assembly GCA_022565365.1 of Oceanicaulis sp. Lineage (GTDB taxonomy): Bacteria > Pseudomonadota > Alphaproteobacteria > Caulobacterales > Maricaulaceae > Oceanicaulis. The sequence goes on along the minus strand of JAIUMW010000056.1, from coordinate 3,726 downwards.
GGCATGGCGTCGACAAAGCCGAGGAAAAGGGCGTTGAGCATGCCGAGCCCTCCCTCAGCTCCGACAGGTCCGGCCGAGACCCGCTCGGCCAGATGTATGGCGGCATGAATGAGGCAGAGCATGAGGGCGAGATAGCCCCCCACTTCCATTACCCGGCCGAGCGTGCGCATTCGATTGTCAGCGGTCATGAGTCATCTCCTTGAGACCATGCCGTCTTATAACAAGAAATTTCTGTATTACAATAATTTTTTATCGTAAAGCGGCTTTTTTATACTAGGGCTCGGATTCTGCTGGCATCCATTCGGCCAGCACCGCGCGCCAGTGCTCCGGCAGGGGTGTGGGCCGCCTTGTGCCGCGGTCCACATAGACATGCACGAAGAAGCCCTCGGCGATGGCCGCATCCTCTCCGGCGCGGAAGATCGCCAGCTCATAGCGCACCGAACTTGTGCCGATGCGCGCGACTTTGAGGCCGGCTTCCAGCATTTCGGGAAAGGCGGCGGACGCGTGATAGCGGCAGCCGGTCTCCACCACCAGGCCGATCATCGCCCCGCCGGTAATGTCCAGCAGCCCCGCCCGCGCGAGGCGCCGGTTCACGGCGGTGTCGAAGAAGGCGTAATAGACCACGTTGTTCACATGGCCGTAGGCGTCATTGTCCGCCCAGCGCGTCTCGATGGGTTCGAAAACGGCGAAATCGGCGCGGGTGGCGCGGCTGCGGTCGGTCAAGGCGCGTCTCCGAGGATGGTGTCGAGCTTTGCGACAAGGGCCGGGAATTTGTCGCGCACGATCTCGATGAGATAGTCGATCTCGATCTTGGTATATCCATGGGCGAGCTTGGTGCGAAGGCGGATCGTCTCGCGCCAGGGCAGGTCGCGGTGGGCGGCGGCGAACTCCGGGTCATCCTCCACTAGGGCGCGCATCGCCTCGCCCATGACCTCGACTGCGCGCTCAAGCGCCATGCAAGCGTCAACATCCCCGGCCAAGCCATCGCCGAACCGCTCAAGCACCCCAAGCGCCCGCGACGCATAGAGCTGCGCGTCCACCAGGCGCTGACGGGATTTCGGTCTCATAGCGGGATGCGCCGCCCGACCCGCTCGATCTGATCGCGCAAATAAGGCTCCACCGCCCCCGGGGTCAGCACATCCACATCGCGCATGAACAGGTCTCCGAGGGCATCCTCCACGTCCAGCAGGCCCCCGAATGTGGCGGGGCGCGGTTCAACGACAAGGTCCACATCGCTGAAGTCGGTCTGCACGCCCTCGGCAAAGGACCCGAAGATCGTTACAGCCTCGACCCCCAGCGCACGCAGGCCTGGCGCGGCCTGTTTCAAGCGCGCTGTGATATCTGCGAGGTCGGCGACCGGGGGTGCGAAACCATCCATGGCGGCAGTTTACTGAATTTCCTCAAACATCGCCACGATGGCGGCATAGTCCATCTCGCGCGGATTATTCGGCAGCAGCCGGTCATTGGCGGCCACGTCCGCGGCCATGGCCGGGATGTCATTATGGCGGAGCCCCAGCTGCGACAGGCGCCGCTCGATGCCGACTTCCGCCGCGATGCGGTCCATCTCCGCGATCAGGCCGGCAGAGGAAGCATGCAGGCCCAGATGGGCGGCGATCTCGGCGTAAAGCGGTTCGGCGGCGGGGGCGTTGAAGCGCAGCACGGGCGGCAGCACCACCGCGTTCGACAGGCCGTGGGGCACGTGGAACATCCCGCCCAGCGGATAGGCCATGGCGTGCACGCCCGCGCACGGGGAGTTGGAGAAGGCCTGCCCGGCCAGCATGGCGCCCAGCAGCATGTCGCCGCGCGCCTCGCGATCCGATCCGTCGGCGCAGGCGCGCAGGATTGATCCGTGCAGTTTTTTCAAGGCCGCCAGCGCCAGCGCATCCGACACCGGGTTCTTGGCGCGCCGGTTGGTGAAGGCCTCGATGGCGTGGACCATGGCGTCAATGCCGGTATAGGCGGTGGGATGGCGCGGCAGGCCCAGCGTCAGGTCCGGGTCCAGGATCGCCATGTCGGCATAGAGCGGATCGGCGGCGATGCCGCGCTTGGATGTCGCACCGGTGGTGAGGACGGCCACATTGGTGACCTCAGATCCGGTCCCGGCGGTGGTGGGCAGGAGGATCAGCGGTGGGCGGGCGGCGCGCACCTGCTGCACGCCATACATCTCGCTCAAGGCCTGCTCGCCGGACAATAGCACCGCAACCACTTTGGCCGTGTCCATCGGGCTGCCGCCGCCAAACCCGATCACCGCCTGCGCCCCGAAATCGCGCCCGGCCTGCACCGCGTCGAAGACGGTTTGCTCAGGCGGATCGGGGATGATCTGATCATGGACCAGCACCTCCAGCCCGGCCTCGGCCAGTCCCGCCAGCGCGCCGTCGCACAGGCCCGCATTTCGCACGCCCGCGTCGGTGACGAAGAGAATGCGCTGCGCGCCCCTCAGCGCCGGGGCGGCGGATTGGGCCAGGCGCGCGCTGGCGCCGGGCTCCAACAATATGTGCGGCACGGTCTTGAAGGCGAAAGCGGTGGTCATGGCGGCGCTCCAGGCTACGGCGCCCGTTTCTGGAAGGCGCCCGTGCGCCCATGCTAGAAGGAGGCGGATACGCAGGACAAGGTACAAGCCATGGCAGACGACATCGCGGCGCACGCGCGCACCCACGCCATTCCGGGCATGGGCGACGCCTATTTCGATCCGCTGCTGCAGGATGCGGGCGAGGGGCTGGAAGGCCCCGGCGGCGCCATGCACCGCTACGCCAGGCGCCCTGACGGCTTCACGTTGGGCGCCGATGACTTTGATACCGAGACCTGGCTGCTCGCCCGCCAGCCGCGTTATACCGACGCCGAGCATCATCGCTGGCGGCTCCTGTTCGAAAGCCAGCGCAAAATGCTGCCCGGGCGCGCCTGCAGCGACTTCATGAAAGGCTTTACGGCGCTGGAAGGCGCCATGCAGGGCGGCATCCCGGATTTCGCCGACCTGAACAAAGTGCTCGAACCCGCCACGGGCTGGCAGGTGGTGGCTGTCACTGAGCTGATCCCGGACAATGTGTTCTTCTGGCATCTGGAGAACCGGCGCTTTCCCGCCGGGGCCTTCATCCGCGGCGGCAAGCCGAAGACCGCCAAGGTGCGCAAGGCCAATGAGGGCGTCGCGAGCGAGCACATCGCCTATGACACGGTCGAGGACGATCTGTTCTATCTGCAGGAGCCGGACATTTTCCACGACGTGTTCGGCCATGTGCCCATGCTCATGGACCCGTTCTTCGCCGACTATATCGCCGCCTATGGCAAGGGCGGACGGCGGGCCATCGAACATAACCGGCTGAAGAATTTCGGGGCGATCTACTGGTACACGGTGGCGTTCGGCCGGATCCAGGAGGCTGACGGCCTGCGCATCTATGGCGCGGGCATCTTGTCCTCGCCCGACGAGACGCTGTTCTCGCTGTATTCCGACAGCCCGCACCGCATCATGCTCAATGTCGACCGGGTGATGCGCACCGACTATGTGATCAGCGATTTCCAGGACACGTATTTCGTCATCGACTCGTTCGAGGCGCTGCACAAGGCCACGGCCGGACGCGATTTCGGGCCGATCTACGAGCGCCTGCCGGCCGGCTTCACCTACGCCACCACGGCGCTTCTGGACACCGATACGGTGATCAATGCCGGCACGCAGGAATACAAATTCAATGGCGGCAAGGGCAAACCGCGCGCGAGCGCCCATATGGAAGCCCT
>JAIUMW010000055.1 GCA_022565365.1 Oceanicaulis sp. | reverse complement strand
TTATCCGCTGCCTGAAGCCCAGCTTGACCGCTTCCTGATGCAGATCGACGTGCCTTACCCCTCGCGCGACGAAGAGCGCGCCATCCTGCTGGCCACCACCGGTACCGATGAGGGCCAGTCCGTGTCGGTGCTGACGCCCGACGAGATCGCAGGTTTGCAGCAATTGGTGCGCGCCATGCCGGTGGGTGACGCGGTGCTCAACGCCATTCTGGCGCTGCTGGAGCGGGCGCGTCCGGACCGGTCGCAGGACGCCGATGTGCGCGAGGGCGTCGCCTGGGGGCCCGGTCCGCGCGCGGGCCAGTCCCTGATGCTGGCGGTGCGTGCGCGCGCCCTGCTGCAGGGCCGTCTGGCCCCCTCGACTGAAGATGTGATCGCGCTGGCCGAGCCGGTGCTCAAGCACCGCATGGCGCTGACATTTGCTGCGCGCGCTGACGGACTGGCGGTGGAGACGCTGATCCGGCGCCTTGCAGCAGAAGCGGCCTGAGCCACACCCGAGGAGATAGCGGACCTGTCCATGGCCGTGACCCGACCCACAAGGACCCATGACCGGCTGCGCCGCGAGGCGGAGCGCGCCGCATCGCGCTTTCCCGCCCTGCTGGCCGAGGCCGAGCGCATTGCGGCCACCGTGGCGTTCGGCGCCCATGGCCGCCGCCGCGCGGGCTCAGGCGAGACGTTCTGGGAATATCGCCGCCACCGCGTTGAAGACGGCGCGCGGTCGGTGGACTGGCGCCGTTCGGCGCGCGGCGATCAGTTGTTTGTCCGTGAAACCGAATGGGAGGCGGCCAACGCCGTCTATCTCTGGCGCGACGGATCGCCGGGCATGGCCGCACACAGCGCCGGCCTGCCGCTCAAGCGTGACCGGGCGGCGGTGTGCCTGATCGCTTGCGCCAGCCTGCTTGCGCGTGGCGGTGAACGCGTCGCCACGCTGGGCGAAACCGGGCGCGCGCGGACTGGTCAGGCCGGGCTGGAGCTGACGGGCCGCGCCCTGGCCGACGGCCCCGGCGCCCTCGCCAGCGTCGAAGCGCCCGACCTGCCGCGCCATGCGCGTCTGGTGCTGGCCAGTGATTTTCTCGATCCGCCCGAGACCTGGGCGCGGCGCCTGGCCGGATTGTCGGCGGCGGGCGCGCGCGGCGTGATGCTGCGCGTGATCGACCCGGCCGAGGAAGACTTTCCCTTTGAGGGCCGCACGCGCTTCGATCCGGCGGGCGGCGGCGAGCCGATAGTGTTTGGCCGCGCCGAGTCGGCGCGGGCGGGCTATGCGCGCCTGTGGGCTGAGCACGGGGCGGCGCTCGCCGATCTCGCCCGGCGCACGGGCTGGACGCTGGTCACCCACCGCACCGACCGTCCTGCGGGCGCCGCCGTGCTGGCGCGGTATCAGGCGCTGGACGGGGGCGTGTGATGCTGAGCCTTGGCCCGCTCGCCTTTGCGGCGCCCTGGGCGCTCGCGGCCCTGGTCGCCCTGCCGCTGCTATGGATGCTGCTGCGCGCCACGCCGCCCGCGCCGCGCACGGTGGTGTTCGCCCCGATCCGTCTCTTGCAGCGCCTCGCGCGCACGCCCGAAACGCCGCAGAGCACGCCCTGGTGGCTAGTGCTTTTGCGCCTCTTGCTGGCGGCGATGATCATTCTGGCGCTGGCCCGCCCGGTCTGGCAGCCCGATGCCGGTTCAGGCTCCACCGATCCGCTTCTGGTGATTGTGGATGATGGGTGGACGGCGGCTGCGGCCTGGTCCGGGGCGGCGGCCGAGGCGCGTTCAAGGCTGGACGCCGCCCGCGCCGATGGCCGCCCGGCGGCGATCCTGTTCACCGCGCCCGCCCCGCGCAGCGGCGACACGCTGCGCTTTCTGGATGCGCGCGAGGCGGTCTCGCGCCTTGAAGCCCATGAGCCGCGCGCCTGGGCGCCGGACCGGGCGGAGGCTGCCGAACGTCTTGCCGCCGCCCTTGCCGCCGATGGCGCGCCGCCGCGCATCGAGACCGTCTGGATCGCCGATGGCGTGACGCAGGGCGAGGGCGATGCGGCCTTGGCGCGGGTCGCGCAGGCGCGCGGACCCTTGCGCGTATTGACGCCGCAACCGGGCGCCGGGCCGCTGGGCCTGTCAGCGGTGGAGGCGCAGCCTGACGGCTTCGCCGCTGTCGTCACGCGCGCCGTCGGCAGCGGGGCACGTCCCGTGGCGGTCACGGCGCTGGGCGCGGACGGACGGGCGCTGGCGGTGGCCAACGAGGATTTTGCGGACGGAGCGCGCACACTGCGTCTGGAAGCGCGCCTGCCGCTGGATTTGCGCAACCGCATCACCCGCGTCCAGATCGACGGCGAAGCGTCCGCCGGCGCGGTGCAGGTGACCGGTGACCGCTGGCGCCGCCCGCGCGTGGGCCTCATCCAGGCTGAAGGCGGGGGTGGAGAAGGCCAGCCGCTTCTGTCTGATATTCATTATGCCAGACAAGCGCTTGCCGGCATTTCTGAACTTGTGTTTGGAGATATGGACGCCGTGCTGGAGGCTGAACCCGCCGCGCTCGTGATCGTGGATGCGGCCAGCGCCCAGGACCCGCGCCTGACGGACTTTCTGGACGGCGGCGGGCTGATCGTCCGCTTCGCCGGGCCGCGCATGGCGGTGCGCGGCGGCGAGCTGGTCCCCACGCCCTTGCGCGAAGGCGGGCGCCTGTTTGGCGGCGCCATGGCCTGGGACGCGCCTCAGGGTATCGCCGCCTTCGCCGATGACAGCCCGTTCGCCGGGCTCGCGCCGTCGCCTGAGGCGCGCGTCACGCGCCAGGTGCTCGCCGAGCCCGGGCCGGCGCGGGATCCGCGCGTCTGGGCGCGGCTGGAGGCCGGCACGCCGCTGGTGACGGCGGACCGGCGCGGCAATGGCTGGCTGGTGCTGTTCCATGTCACGGCGGGTCCTGACTGGTCGAGCCTGCCTTTGTCGGGGCTGTATCCGGCCATGCTGGAGCGGGTGCTGGCGCTGTCGGGCGGCGGCGCGGCGCAGCCGGCCCAGGTCCAGGGCGGCGCCTGGCGGCTGGAGCGCATGCTGGACGGGGCGGGGGCGCTGACCGATCCGCGCGCCGACGCCGACCCGATCCCGGCGGAAGAATTCCATCTGGCGCAGGCGAGCGCCCGCACGCCGCCGGGTATCTACGCCATTGGCGCGGCCAGCGCGCCGCTCAATGTGATGCGGCCGGGCGAGACGCTGGCGCCGCTGGCGCGCGATCTGCCGGGCGCCGTGTATGAAGCGCGCGGTCAGGGTCGGGAGATACGCTTCGCCGGCGCGCTCCTCGCATTGGCCCTCCTGATCCTCACCATTGATGCCCTGATCGCGCTCGTCCTGTCAGGCCGGATGCCGCGCCTGGCGGCCCCGCGCAGCGCGGCGGCCATCGCGCTGGTGTTTGGCGCCGGCCTCGCCTTGCCCGCCCCGGCGGAAGCCGATGACGCCGCCAATGCGCTGGAGGTGCGTTTCGCCTATGTGCGCACCGGCGACAGCCGGATCGATTCCATCAGCCGGGCGGGGCTGGAGGGGGTGTCGCGCGAAGCCCGGCGGCGCAGCGCGGTGGAGCCGGGCGCGCCCACGGGCGTGAATATCGAAACCGACGACATCCTGTTCTTTCCGTTGGTGTACTGGCCGCTGACGCCGGACTCGCCCGCCCTGTCGCCTGAGGCGGCGGCGCGGGTCAGCGCCTATCTGCAGGGCGGCGGGATGATCGTGTTCGACACCCGCGACGGGCGCGACAGCGCGGGCGCCAGCCAGCCCCATCCCGGCCTGATGCGCACGCTGGAGCGGATCAACGTGCCCCCGCTGCAGCGCATTGGACCTGACCATGTGCTGGGCAAGACGTTCTATCTGCTCAGCGATTATCCCGGCCGCTATGCCGGCGGCGAAGTGTGGGTGGAAGCCAGCCGCGACGGCTCGGCGCGCGATGGCGTGTCCGGCCTGATCATCGGGTCGGCCGACTGGGCCTCGGCCTGGGCGGCCGATGAGACGGGCCGCGCCCTGGCGCCGGTGGAGGGCGGAGAGCGTCAGCGCGAACTGGCCAACCGGTTCGGCGTCAATCTGGCCATGTACGCGCTGACCGGAAACTACAAGGAAGACCAGGTGCATGTGCCGGCCATCCTGCAGCGGCTGGGGCGGCGCTGATGGACGCGACCAGCGTGATGTTCGCGCCCCTTATCCCGCCGCCGGTGATCGCGGTGCTGGCGGCGCTGGCCCTGGCGGCTGCCGGTCTGGCGCTGGCCCGGGGCCTGAAGGGCTGGCTGTGGCGGGCGCTGGCGGCGCTGGGCGTGGCGGCGGCCCTGATGAACCCGGCCCTGGTGCGCGAGGCGCGCGACCCGCTGACCGATATCGCGCTGGTGGTCATCGATGATAGCGCCTCCATGGATGTGGACGGACGCACTGAAGCTGCCGAAGCCGTGGCCGTGGCGGCGCGCGATCTGGCGGAGCGTGACGGTTCGCTTGAGCTGGTGGAGGTGCGCGGCGGGCGGGCCGCAGACGGCACGCGCCTGATGGAGACGATCCAGCGCGGTCTCGCGGGTATTCCGCGCGAACGTCTGGCGGGTGTGATCATCGCCTCTGACGGCCAGGTCCATGACGCGCCGTCCGACGGCGCGTCGCTTGGCCTCACCGCGCCCCTGCATCACATGGTCACCGGCGATCCGGACGCGCGCGACCGCCGCCTGATCGTGTCGGAGGCTCCAAGGTATGGCCTGGTCGGCGAGCTGGTCACCTTCACCCTGCGGGTCGAGGATGAGGCCGATCCCGGCGGCACGGCGCTTGTGACGCTGTCTGTGGATGGCGGCGACCCCATTGAGGCGCGCGTGGCCATTGGCCGCGAGGTGCAGGTGCAGGCCGAAATCCGCAACCGCGGACCCAATGTGGTCCAGATCGAGGTGGAGCCGGGCCGTGAGGAGCTGACCCTGGTCAATAACCGCGCCGCGGTGAGCGTGACCGGCGGGCGCGACCGCCTGCGCGTGCTTCTGATCACCGGCGAACCGCATAATGGCGCAAGGGCCTGGCGCAATCTCCTCAAGTCCGACCCCAGCGTGGATCTGGTCCATTTCACCATTCTGCGCCCGTTGGACCGGGACGATTCAGTGCCCGCCGACGAGCTCGCCCTGATCGCGTTTCCGGTGTTCGAGCTGTTCCAGATGCGCCTCAGCGAGTTCGATCTGGTGATTTTCGACCGCTACCGGCGCCGGGGCATTCTGCGCCCGCTCTATTTTGAGAACATCGCGCGCTATGTGGAAGACGGCGGCGCGCTGCTGGTCACTACCGGTCCGCCGTTTGCCGGGCCGGACAGCCTGGCGCGCACCGCGTTGGCGGGCGTATTGCCAGCCTCACCAGATGGAAGAGTGATCGAGACGCGCTTCACCCCGCGAATCTCCGAGGCTGGTGCACGTCATCCGGTCACCGCGCCCATGGCGGGCGGCGAAGCGGGCTGGGGCGACTGGCACCGGCGCATCGGCGCCCGGGCTGTGGCGGGCGAGACGGTGCTGGAAAGCCCCGATGGCGCGCCCCTGCTGACGCTGGCGCGGGCCGGGGAGGGACGCGCGGCGATTCTTCTGTCCGATCAGGCCTGGTTGTGGGCGCGCGGCTATGATGGCGGCGGGCCGCATGACGAACTGTTTCGCCGGGTGGCGCACTGGCTGATGGGCGAACCGGAGCTGGACGAGGAGCGCCTGACCGCCAGTGTGTCGGGCGGTCAGCTGAGTGTCACGCGCACCACACTCGATGAATCCGCCCCGCCGCTGGAGATCGAATGGCCATCGGGCGCGACAGAGGTGCTGGACATGTCCGAGGCCGAGCCCGGACGCTTCACCGCCGCCACCGAGGCCTCGGAACAGGGGCTGGTCCGGCTGCGCTCAGGCGAGCTCACCGCGGTGACGGCGTCCGGCCCGCTCAATCCGCGCGAATTCACTGATTTGCGCCCGGACCCGGAAGGCCTGTCCGCGCTGACCGACGCCAGCGGTGGCGGCGTGTTCATGCTGGGTCCGCAGGTCAATGTGCCCGACCTGCGCCGCACTCGCGCCGGCGTGCGCCAGGCGGGACCCAGCTGGGCCGGGCTGCAGCGCAATGAAGCCTATATCGTCACCAGCGCCGAGCGCACGCCGCTGGCGCCGGGGCTGCTGCTGGCGATCCTGCTGATGGGCCTCCTGGCCGGCGCCTGGCGGCGGGAGGGCCGCTAGGGCGTTTGGCGTCCGCCCCGCACCGCGCTAGCGTGCACACGCAATGACTCGCGGGAGGGCATGACATGCGCATCATTCTGACAGGACGGGCCGTATTGGCGCTGGCGGGGTGTGATGAGGCGGCGGCGCCCTCTGCGCCGGACGCTGGGCATGCTGACCGCGTTTTTGAAGGCGGCGCGATCTATACCGGCGGAGCGGAAAACCGGCAGGTTGAGATGGTCGCGGTCGCCGGCGGGCGGATTGTCTGTGCTGGCGCAGCGCAGACCTGCGAGGCCCATGCCGGACCCGCTACCGAACGCATCGATCTCGCCGGCGCCGCGATGTTTCCCGGGTTCACCGACGCCCATGTGCATATTCTGGGTGTGGGGCTGCGCGAGCTAAACCTCAATCTCGAAGACGTCAGCTCCATCGCTGAATTGCAGGCGCGTGTGGCTGAAGCAGCTGAGGGCGCGGTTGATGTGGTCGCCGGGCGCGGCTGGATCGAGACGCACTGGCCTGAAGGACGCTTCCCGACGGCGGCGGATCTGGACGCGGTTGTGCCGGATCGCCCTGTGGTGCTGGTGCGCGCTGACGGGCATGCGCTGGTGGCCAATACCGCTGCGCTCAATGAGGCGGGCGTGACGGCGGACACGCCCGACCCCGAAGGCGGCGAGATTTTGCGCGACGAGACCGGCGCGGCCACGGGCATGATCATCGACACCGCCATGGCGCCCTTCGCCATCTTCCTGCGCGAGCCGGAAGGCGAGGCGCGGGTGCGCGCCTATGAGGCGGGCGCACGGGTGCTGGCGGCGTCCGGCTGGACCGGCGCCCACTCCATGTCAATGCGCTATGACGATGTGGATATTCTGGTCAGGCTGGCGGAGGAGGGCCGCCTGCCTTTGCGCGTTCATGTCTTCGCCAATCCTGAACATTATGACGAATTGGCCGCGCGTGCGCCGCGCGTGGACGCCGATGGCCGTGTCACGGCCAACGGGATCAAATTCTACATGGACGGCGCGCTCGGTTCGCGCGGGGCGGCCTTGCTTGCGCCCTATGACGACTCGCCGGGCTCGACCGGCCTGTTCATTGCGCGCGATGAGGCGAGCCTGGCGATGATGCGCCGCGCCTTGCGTGACGGCGTGCAGATATCCGCCCACGCCATCGGGGATGCGGGCAATCGCCGCCTGCTCGACTGGATGGAGACAGCGTTTGACGCTGTGCCTGATGATGAGCGCGCGAGCCCCGAGCCGCGCTGGCGTGTGGAGCACGCCCAGGTCCTGCACCCGAACGATATTCCGCGCTTTGGCGCGCTGGGCGTGGTCGCTTCCATGCAGCCGAGCCACGCCATTGGCGATCTGCATTTTGCGCCCGCGCGCATCGGCATTCAGCGCCTGGAGGGCGCCTATGCCTGGCGGTCGCTGGTGGAAAGCGGCGCGGTAGTCGCAGGCGGCTCTGACGCTCCGGTGGAGCGCGGCGAGGCGCGCATCGAGTTCTACGCGGCGGCTGTGCGCCGCGATCTCGACGGGTTTGCCGGGGAGGGCTGGAATCTGCACCAGGCGCTGGACCGCGAGACGGCGCTGAAGCTGTTCACGCTCTGGCCGGCCTGGACCGTTCACATGGACGGCGAGCTGGGCGAGATCGCGGTGGGTCAGCGCGCCGATTTCAGTGTGTTCGACACCGATCTGATGACCGCGCCAGATCTCGACCTGCGCCATGCGCGCCCGGTGATGACGATTGTGGACGGTCAGGTGGCCTGGCGCGCGGATGCCGGGTGACCAGCGCCCTTGAGCCGCCCGCCCGAAGCGGGTGAACTGAACGCCGCCTTGCCGTCCTTCCATTCCGCCGCCTGAGGAGACCGCCCCCATGTCCCAGCTTGATGACGCCTTTTCCGGCACCAAGGCAGTCGCCGACGCGCTGAAATTCGACCAGCGCGCGCTGGAGACCTGGATGGACCAGCATGTGGACGGGTTTGCCGGGCCGCTGACGGTGGAGCAGTTCAAGGGCGGGCAGTCCAACCCCACCTACAAGCTGACCACGCCGCGCCACGCCTACGTCCTGCGCCGCAAGCCGCCGGGCAAACTCCTGCCCTCGGCTCATGCGGTGGAGCGTGAATATCAGGTGATGAAGGCGTTGGGCGCGCAGGGCTTTCCTGCGCCGCACATGCATGCCCTGTGCGAGGATGAGAGCGTTATCGGCACGGCGTTCTACGTGATGGATTTCGTCGAGGGGCGTATTTTCTGGGACGCCTATCTGCCCGATCTGGCGCCGGCCGAGCGCGCGGCGCTCTATGACGCTTCCAACGCCACGCTGGCGCAATTGCACGCCATCGACGTGGAGGCGGCGGGGCTGTCTGACTACGGCCGTCCGGGCAATTATTTCGAGCGCCAGATCGCGCGCTGGACCAAGCAGTACAAGGCCGCCGAGACTACGCCCATCGCCGCCATGGACCGGCTGATCGAGTGGCTGCCCGCCAATGCGCCCGAACAGGACCGGATCAGCGTGGTCCACGGCGATTACCGCCTCGACAACATGATTTTCCACCCCACCGAGCCGCGCGTGATTGCGGTGCTGGACTGGGAATTGTCGACGCTGGGCGATCCGCTGGCCGACTTCACCTATCAGCTGATGCAGTGGCGCACGCCCAAGGAAATCCGCTCCGGCTTTCTCGGCGTGGATCTCAAGGCGCTGGGCATCCCCACCGAAGATGAATACGTGGCCGCCTATTGCCGCCGCACCGGGCGCGACGGCATCCCGAAACTCGATTTCTATATCGCCTACAACATCTTCCGCCTGGCTGGGATAGCCCAGGGCGTGTATGCGCGCGGACTGCAGGGCAATGCCTCCAACGAACGCGCCAAGGAGCTGGGCGCGCTGGTGGCGCCCATGGCCGACTATGCTTGGAGCATTGCTGAGAAGGCGTAGCCTCAGCCCAGATGCGCGATGAAGGGCGCGGCCAGCGCCAGCGCCATCAGCGCCTCGAACGCCACGCCGCCGGCATTATAGCCGGTCACCGTGTCCTTGTGCCGGTCCAGCACCATGGAAGCCGCCCGGCCAATCGCCATGCCGCCCCAATAGAGGGCCACAGCGAAGCTGGCGCCCATCACTGCGCCTGCGCCGGCCTGCGCGCTCATGGCCAGGGTCAGCAGCACCGCGCCATGGGCCAGCGCCAGCGCGCCGCCATAGCTGGCGCGAAACTCGGCGAAGCCGCCTTTCCAGCGCGGATCAGGGGCGAGGCGTACCACGCTCGCGCCCCATTGCGGCACGATCAGGCTCAAAAGCCCCATGCAGGCGCCAATCACGGCCGCTACCGCCGCGATGATCCATTCCACTGGTAAATCCATGAAGCCGTGTCCCCGATTGCCGACGCTTCACGCAAGATAGGGCGCGGGAGAGAATCGAAAAGCAATCAGGCGTCAGCCTTACGGCTTGATGCCGAACGGCATGTCGAAACCGGGCGGCAGGGACATGCCGCTGGTGGCCTCGCCCAGGACTTTCTGCTGTGCGGCTTCAGCTTTGCGCCGCGCATCGGCGTGGGCGGCCTTGATCAGGTCTTCGAGCACTTCGGTCTCGTCGGCTGTAACGACTGAAGGGTCAAGCGACAGCGCGCGCATCTCGCCCTTGGCGGTGAGGGTGACGCGCACCAGACCGGCGCCGGCCTCGCCGGTCACCTCCAGCGTCTCCAGCCGCTCCTGCGCTTCGCGCATGCGCTGTTGCATTTCCTGGGCCTGCTTCATCAGGCCGGTAAGGTCCTTCATCTCTTGGTCTCCTGGCGGTCTTGGGCGGGCTTGGCCGGCGCGGGGGCGGGCTCGATGGCGATCAGCTCGGCGCCGGGAAAGGCGGCGAGCGCGCTGACCATGGCCGGGTCTTCCAGGACGCTCTCGCGCTCGGCCTCTGCCTCGCGGCGGCGGCGGTCCTGCACGGTTTCCTGACCATTCTTCGCCGAGCTGTCCACCAGCCAGCGCGCGCCGGTTTCGTCCTGAAGAAAGCGGGCGAGGCGTCCGCCCAGATCAGACGGCGCGCCGGGCGCGGGTTCATAGGCCAGGGCGCCGGGACGCAGCGACACGAGCTTGACGTAGCGCTCCACGTCGAGCTTCAGCCCGATCTCGCGCGCCACTTCGATATCTGCAATCAGGGCTTCAAGGCTTTCCGGTCCGGCCAGTTCATCGGGGATCAGGTCGTCGTCTTCATCAGTGTCGTAATCCGGCGGCGCGTCGGCTGGCGTGGGCGGGGCCGGCCGGTTGAACGGTACAACGCGGCTTTCCGGCCGGCTTTCGGGCGCGCGCGCCTCGGGCTGCGTAGACCCGGAGGGCCCGGGCGCAGATCGGGGTTCAGACTGCGCCGGCGCTTGCGTCTCTGCGCGCGGGGCGCCGGCCAGCAGGCGCGCCGCGTCTTCGGGAGAGGGCAGGCTGGCCGCGCTCATCAGGCGGATCACCGCCATTTCAGCCGCCGAAGACGGGTCCGGCGCGGTGCGTACATCATCGAGCCCGGTCAGCGCCGTCTTCCAGAGACGGCCCAGCGACGCCAGAGAATGGGCCTCGGACAGGGTGACGAGGCGCGCAATCGTCTCCTTCGCCTCGCCCAGATCGGCGTCGGGACCGGCGGCTTTCAACCGCGTCATGGCGTGGAGATAGTCCAGCAGGTCGCGCATCAGCACGACCGGGTCGGCGCCCGAATCATACTGGTGACGCAGCTCGGTCAGCGCGTCCGCTGCGCGGTGCTCCAGCGCGGCGGCAAGCAGGTCCAGGACGCGCGTGCGGTCGGCCAAGCCCAGCATGTCGCGCACCTGCGCGGCGCTGACCATGCCGCCGCCCTCAGCCTGCACGATGGCCTGATCGAGCAGGGACAACGCGTCGCGCACCGAGCCTTCAGCCGCGCGCGCAATAGCCATCAGCCCTTCAGGCTCCACCGGCGCGCCTTCGGTTTCGCAGATGCGGGCCAGATGATCCGCCAGCACGTCCCGGTCGACGCGTTTCAGGTCAAAGCGCTGGCAGCGGCTGAGCACGGTCACCGGGACTTTGCGGATCTCGGTGGTGGCGAAGATGAATTTCACGTGCGGCGGCGGCTCTTCCAGCGTCTTGAGGAGGGCATTGAAGGCCGAGGTGGACAGCATGTGCACCTCGTCAATGATGTAGACCTTGTAGCGCGCACTGACGGGCGAATAGCGCAAGCCGTCCAGCAATTCGCGGATATCGCCGACGCCGGTGCGCGAGGCGGCGTCCATCTCCATCACGTCCACATGGGAGGATTTGGTGATGGCCGCGCAGTGAATGCCCGGCGGGTCCAGATTGATGGACGGCGCCTTGATCGTGTCGGTCTCGAAATTGAGGGCGCGCGCGATCAGCCGGGCCGTGGTCGTCTTGCCGATCCCGCGCACGCCGGTGAGCATATAGGCGTGGGCGATGCGCCCGGCGGCGAAGGCGTTGGTGAGCGTGCGCACCATCGGCTCCTGGCCGATGAGATCGGGGAAGGTCTGGGGACGGTATTTGCGCGCGAGCACCTGATAGCCCGCGCCGTTGGACGGCGCCGGCTCGAAGCCGGGCAGGGCGGGGCCGCTATCATCAAGGGCGTCAGGGCCGGGCGCGTCGTCGTCCATCATGGGCTATCGGGCTCCCGCGCGTGCGAACCCGGCGAAACGGGCCTGACAGAATGGGGCGGAAGGTGGCGGAAGGCCGGACGGCGACCCGAACCGAAACTCGTTACGGCTGCTTCCTTCCGGACCTGACCGGGTTGGCGAGAGGCTCGTCCGCCGCCGACCTTCCTGCCAGTGATTATCGGGGCTGGCGGGTGCAGATGCAAGCGGGCGGCGCTGCATCCAATGCGGCTTCAAAAGCTATTCCAACAAAAAAATGACGGTTTTTGTGCGCTGCCGCATACTCGCCGCGATTGCGCCGCTTTTGCCCGATAGGACACTTGCAGCGGCAGGGGCGCCCAGCGCGAGCCTGCAGCGTAACCGCAGGTTTGCCGGCGCGGCCCTGAGAGGCGTGCGCAGCCGATTTGCCCCGCATAGTACTCGTTTGGTCCGGCGCGCGTATGTCGCAGCCGGGGAGGGAGATTAGACTGATGGAACATGATAGCCGCTTCATCACGCTGGCCTTTCGCATGTGGCGCGAGGTCAAGGAAAACGACGGCGCGCAACCGCCCGCTCATCTTCTGGCTGCCGTTGCCAGTGTGCCCAGCGCTGACTGGGATGATCTGACATCGAAACTGGCGCTCTGGCGTTGGATTCATGATGGCCTCAACAGCCCGGATGCAAAGCCTGATCCGGCTGACAAGCTTGTCTATTCGATCTATCGCGACGCCCTGCGCCTGGCGAGTAAGCCGGAGCTTGCGCAAAAGATCGACGAAGAGACCAATTTCTTCGCCGAAGCTCTGTCAGACGCCCGCGCGGCCTGACGCCCGCGCCGGCCCTTCCTGCTTTCTCTCCACTGGCGGTGATGACATAACCGGGGCGGAACCGTCCCGGAGCGCCGCGCCATGAAATCCCGTTTTCCAATCCTGATGGCGTGTGCGCTGCTGGCGGCCTGTGGGCCCGCCGGCGCGCCGGATTCTGCGCCCGCCGCGGCGCCCGTTGATCCGTACGCGGCGGAGCGGCCGATTCGGTTCGCTGCGCTGATGGAGCGGGAAAGCCCGTCGGCTGATCTGCGGATCGCCTACGGTCCCGGCGCGCATCAGTTTGGCGAGTTCTGGCTTCCGGGCGGGCCGGGGCCTCACCCGCTGGTCATCATGATCCATGGCGGCTGCTGGGTGGCGAGCCTTCCGGGGCTCGAGCTGCAGGATCTGACATCGGCTGATCTGCGCGCGCGCGGCCTGGCGGTCTGGAATCTGGAGTACGCGCGCGTCGGACATGATGAGGGCGGTTGGCCCGGCACATTCCTCGACATCGCTGCGGGCGTGGACCATGTGCGGGTCCTGGCCGGAGACTATCCGCTGGACCTGGACCGCATGGTGCTCGTGGGCCATTCGGCGGGCGGCCACCTGGCGCTCTGGGCGGCGGCGCGCCACCGTATCGAGGGCGGACCGCTGGCGGCGCAAGCGCCATTGCCGGTCGCCGGCGTCGTATCACTGGCGGGCATTGGGGACCTCGAGGCGTTCAGCGCCGAAGGTCCCGGTCGCTGCGGTGAGCCGGACACGGTCACCTCGCTGGTGAGTCCGGAGCGCGGCGCGGATGGTTATGGCGACACGTCGCCTGCGCAGCTGCTGCCGCTGGGTGTGGCGCAAACGATCATCTCCGGCGATCTGGACGCCATCATTCCTCCCGCTTTCGGGACGCGTTACGCCGACGCTGCACGCGCGGCGGGCGATCCGGTCCGGGAAATGATTCTGCCCGGTGCGGGCCATTTTGAGTTGATTGATCCGGCGGCCCCGGCCTGGGCGGTCATTGTCGCAGATATTGAGCGCCTCATGGCGCATGAGGTGGATGAATGAGCGTTTTGTGGCGTGTTGAAGCGCGCGGGCCCATGGCCGCGCTGCGCCCTGTACTGGCCGCGCTGGACGCCGTCCATGAGCCGGAGGCCCTGAGCTGGTCGCTGTTCGAGGACGGATCGGAAACGGCCGGACGGCTCGACATTTTATGTGAGACCATGGCGTGCGCCGAAACCATGGCCGCCACAGGCGGGCTCGAGGCCCCTGCCATTTCGGTTCACGTCGCGCCGCTTCCCGAAGAGGACTGGGTGGCCCTGTCGCTGAAAGGCCTGCCGCTGGTTCAGGCCGGGCGTTTTGCAGTGTATGGCGCTCACGCGGCGGCGGATCTGGCGCCGGGTCTTGTGGGGCTCGAGGGTGAAGCCGGGCCCGCCTTTGGCACCGGCCATCACGCCACGACGCGGGGCTGTCTGGAGGCGGTGGACCGTATCGCGCGCGAGGGGTTCGCCCCCGCCAGCGTGCTGGATCTGGGCGCAGGCTCCGGCCTGCTGGCGATCGCGGCGGCGAAACTGTGGCCGCGCTCGCAGATTGTGGCCACAGATATCGACGCCGAATCGGTCGCCGAGACGCTGGTGAACGCCGAAAAGAACGGTGTCGCTCCGCAGATCGTGTCGGTGGAGGCGGACGGTTACGCCCACCCGGTGTTTGACGCGCGCCGATTCGATCTGATCTTCGCCAATATCCTGGCCGGTCCGCTGATCACGCTGGCGCAGCAGACCGCGTCACATCTGGCGCCGGGCGGACGGGTCATCCTGGCCGGACTTCTGGATGAGCAGGCTGAACGGGTCAGTGACGCCTATTTGGCGGCGGGGCTGACGCCCGCGGGGACACAGTCTCTCGATGGCTGGAGCATTCTGGTCTTCAACGGCTGAGTGTCAGCCTGCCGGACACGAAAAAGGCGCGCCGCAGGGGGGG
>JAIUMW010000054.1 GCA_022565365.1 Oceanicaulis sp. | reverse complement strand
GGGGGGGTTTTTTTAAGATGGGGGGGCGGGTGCCGGGGCGGTGGTCCTCGGGGGCTATCATTTGGGCCCCCATGGGCCCGGGTTCTTCCGGGGGCCCGCGCGCCGCCGTGCCGCCGCCCCATTCATCTGTGAATACAATGACATCGCCGGCATTGGTAAAGGTGGCCGAGTGCCAGTAGGCCATGTCCGGATCGAACAGGTCGGAGATGCGCTGCGGGTTTTCCGGATCGGTGATGTCCAAGAGGATGCCATTGCCGCTGCACGCGCCCGCCGCAATCCCGAGCTCGGGATAGACCGTGATGTCGTGGCAGTGATTGGTCTGGGAGGTGCGCTGGGTGGCGACGCCGAAGCGGCCGCCCTGCCAGAGCCCGGCGATCTCGCCCGTGTCGCGGTCCGCGAAAATGCGCGGGCGGTTGACGATGGCCGCTTCTTCCGGGGCGCTGAGCGGCACCTTGATGACGTCGATGGAATAGAGCGCGGTCTCCGGGTTCTCATCGGGCTGGCCCGTCGAGCAGATATCCAGCTCATCGGTTTCGCGCACGAAGGATGAGCCCGAGTTATAGATGTAGAGCACGTCCGGATCGCTCGGGTGCGGCAAAAGCGTGTGGGTGTGCGAGCCGCGGCAGGTCTGCACCGCAGCGACCTGGCGCGGGGCGCTGAAATCGGAAATGTCGAAAATCCGGATGCCGCGGAAGCGTTCCGGGTTCACATCGCCCTCGGCGCCGGACGTGCCGCAATCGAGGCGGCCGCGGTTCTGCTCCACCGAAACGAACAATAGATCGCCATGCACCGACACATCGCCCTGCCCGCCCGGGCAGACGACCGACAGCGCCAGCTCCGGCGCGCCATCGCCATTGGCGTCATAAATGTTGAAGCCGTTGTAATTGCCCACAATCACCCGCCCGCCAATGAAGGCGAGATCGGTGTTGGACAGGGCCAGCGGGGTGAAGGCGGGCTGCGGGGCATCCTCGCCATTGTCCCCGGCGGCCTCCGCCGCCTGGCGCCAGGCGCGCGGATAGAACAGGGCGTCAGGATCGAAAAAGCCCGGCGGCGGCGTGATGGCGTGCTCCAGCTGCATGTTCCAGGCCGCCTGTTCGGCGTCGTGCAGGCCCCCGGCCAGCGCGGTGCGGGCGTCCGGCTCGAAGGCGCGCGGCTGCTGGGCCTGCGCACTCACGCCGGCGGTGAACAGGATCGCCAGGGCGGCGGCGGAGGACAGCATGCTTGAGCGTAGGGTCATGACGGGTCGGCTCCAGGCTGGAAACAAGGATCGGGATCAGAGTTCGGAGAGAAGCGATTGCATGCGCAGGATTTCGGCGGACTGGTCAGAGACCACGTGGGACAGAAAATCGGACAGCGCCGGGTCTTCCGCGCTGCCGGGCTGGGCGATCAGATCGTCCACCATGTCCAGCGCGCCTTGATGGTGGACAATCATGCCCTCCAGAAACAGCCGGTCAAATTCAGCGCCCTCGGCATTGGCCAGCGCGATCATCTGGTTCGGCGTCAACATGCCGGGCATGACCGGAATGTCGCCGGGGTCGCGCACAACAGGCGAAGGGGCATGGTGGCCGTGATGGGCATGGTCTTGATGGGCGGGGTCGTGCCCGCCGTCATGAGCGCTGTGGCCGTCATGATGGTTGTGATCGCCGCCGCCGTGATGACCATGGCGCGCCCCGTGATGACCGCCGTGATGGTGGCCGTGGGCCAGGTGGGGATCGTCCAGCGGCTGGCCGCGCTGCTCGAGCCAGGTGCGCATCATGTCCATTTCAGCGGCCTGGCTGGAGGCGATGCGCTCGCCCAGCCGGCGCACGCCGGGATGGACGCTGCGGGTGTCCATGAGCGCCACCATGTCCACCGCCTGTTCATGATGGACGATCATGTGCTGCATGAAGGCGACATCGGCCTCAATGAAGCCCGAGCGGCTCAGCTCCAGAGCCGTGTCAGCGGAAATCTGGCGCGCGGGTTCGCCCGGCGCGCCCGGCTGAAAGATCGGCGTGGATTCGCTGGGCGCGCCCAGAGCCGAAACACCGGCCAGCACCAGTAGAAAGCGAACCATTTCAGAGGCCTCCCTTGCGCGGCAAAAGGACACGCTACGCGGCGTCATCATGGCGCATACCCTTGGATGCGCCAACCCATTGAGGCGCAGCCATATGCATTGTGTGAGCGGGGTCGTGTCCCACCCCTCCAGCCCCGGGGCGCAGCATCGTCCTTTTTCTGCATTGGAATGGCGCGCTGTTGCGCTACCCTGTAGGGGAAATGATGGGTTATTGGAGGCTGCAACATGTTCGCGTGGAAGTATTTGGCGCGGTGGCTGTCAGGTCTCGCCATGCTGGCCGGCGCCGCCGCGATGGCGGGCGGCGCCCTCACCCAGGAGCGCGCCGGCGGCCCGCTGATCAAGACCGCGGTGCTGACCGGCGTCATCGGGCCGGCCAATACGGGCTACATCTCCCGCGCCATCACACTGGCCGAGCGCGAGGGCGCGGCGCTGCTGGTCATTGAGATGGATACGCCCGGCGGGCTCGACACGGCGATGCGCGACATCAACCGCGCCATTATCGGGTCAGACGTGCCGGTGGCGGTCTTTGTGCATCCGTCCGGCGCGCGCGCCACCAGCGCGGGCGCGTATATCCTCTACGCCAGCCATATCTCCGGCATGGCGCCGGGCACCAGTATCGGCGCGGCCACGCCTGTCCAGATGGGCGGCGGAGATGAGCAGCCGGCGCCCCCTGCGACGCCGCGCGAAATTGAGGAGGACGCCGAAAACGGCGAGAGCGGCGAAGCGGCGAGCCGCGAGCGCAGCGCGCCGTCCAACACCCAGGCCATGCGCAACAAGGTGGTCAATGATTCCGTCGCCTATATCCGCTCGCTGGCCGAAATGCGCGGGCGCAACGCCGACTGGGCCGAAGAGGCTGTGCGCGAGGGTGTGAGCGCGTCCTACTCCGAAGCGCTGGAGCTGGGCGTGGTGGAGATTGTCGCCGCCAGCCTGGAAGACTTCGCCGCCCAGGCTGATGGCCGCGAGGTTGAGCTGAGCGGCGGGCGCACGGTCACTCTGGAGCTTGACGGCGCGCGATTTGAAGCCGTCGACAAAACCTTCGCTGAAGAAGCGCTGGCGGTGATCACAGATCCGAACATCGCCTTCATGTTGCTCAATCTCGGCTTCATCGGCCTTCTGGTGTCGTTCTATAACGGGCTGGAGCCGGTGACCGCGATCGCGGGCGTGATCTTCATCATTGTCGGCTTCTACGCGCTGAACACCCTGCCGGTGAATTATGCCGGGGCGGCGCTGATCATACTGGGACTGGTTTTGCTGGTCTCAGAGGCGTTCCTCGCCTCGTCCGGCCTTCTGGCGCTGGGCGGGCTTGCCGCCTTCGCCATCGGCTCGCTGATGCTGATGGACACCGAAGTTGAGGCCCTGCGCGTGGACTGGCGTCTCATCGCCGGCGCCACGCTGGCCCTCGGCGCAGCCAGCTTCCTCATGATCAGCTACGGACTGGCCGCCCAGGGACGCAAGGTGACGACCGGCGAAAAGGGCCTGATAGGCATGACCGGCCAGGTAATTTCGTGGGATGGCGCGGCCGGTTATGTCATGGTGGACGGCGAACGCTGGCGCGCCGTGTCCTCCGACGCACTCAAGGCTGGCGATGCGATCAAGGTGCTCAGCCTCGACGGCCTCACCTTGAAAGTCAGGTTGCTCAAATAGACGTATGACGAATTAGCCATCATCTGGAAGGAGGCTCGGCCATGGCCGAACTAGGCGTCAATATCGGGTTCTGGATTGCGATCGTCGTGATCGCATTCACGATCATCACCTCGGCCATCAAGGTCCTGCGCGAGTATGAGCGAGCGGTGGTCTACACGCTGGGCCGGTATACCGGCACGTCCGGTCCGGGCCTGATCATCCTGATCCCCTTCATCCAGCAAATGGTCCGCGCGGATATCCGCACCGTGGCCGAAGACGTGCCCAGCCAGGACGTGATCAGCCAGGATAACGTGTCTGTAAAGGTCAATGCGGTGATTTATTACCGCATCGTCGACGCCGCCAAGGCGATCAACCAGGTCGAGGACTTCCGCATGGCCACCAGCCAGCTGGCCCAGACCACGCTGCGCTCGGTGCTGGGCAAGCATGATCTCGACGAGATGCTGTCAGAGCGCGACAAGCTCAATGACGACATCCAGACAATCCTGGACGCCCAGACCGAAGCCTGGGGCATCAAGGTGGCCAATGTGGAGATCAAGCATGTGGACCTGGACCCGTCCATGATCCGCGCCATCGCCCGCCAGGCCGAGGCCGAGCGCGAGCGCCGGGCCAAGAGCATCTCCGCCGAGGGCGAGCAGCAGGCCGCAGCCAAGCTGGCCGAAGCCGCGCAAATCCTGGGCGGTCAGGACGGCGCGCTGCAGCTGCGCTATCTCAGCACCCTCACCGAGATCGGCGGCGACAACAATTCGACCATCATCTTCCCGATGCCGATCGATCTGCTGGCGCAGCTTTCGGGCTTCATCAAAGACAGGCCGCAGCCCTGATCGCATAACCAAACGCTGCGCGCATAAAAAACCCCGGCCGGCGCTGGGCAGGCCGGGGTTCTTTTTGCGCCAAGGCTTCAGCGCGTCAGAAACGCGTCGCCAGCACAGCCAGCATCAGGAGCGCCACGATATTGGCGATCTTGATCATCGGGTTCACGGCCGGACCGGCGGTGTCCTTGTAGGGATCACCCACCGTATCGCCGGTCACCGCAGCCTTGTGGGCCTCGGAGCCCTTGCCGCCGTGATGGCCGTCCTCGATG
Source organism: Oceanicaulis sp. (assembly GCA_022565365.1). Lineage (GTDB taxonomy): Bacteria > Pseudomonadota > Alphaproteobacteria > Caulobacterales > Maricaulaceae > Oceanicaulis. The sequence goes on along the minus strand of JAIUMW010000054.1, from coordinate 9,757 downwards.
TATTTCTTGGCGTTGTCCCAGGCTCCGCCGCCTGACGTCATCGAGATGGCCACGAAAAGGCCGGTCACGATCACGCCCAGCAGCATGGCGCCCACAGACACGAGCGCATCGCCCTTGCCCGCTTCATTAAAGCCAAGCGCACCACCGCCAACGAACCAGATGACGGCGAACAGCACGATGGGCGACAGAACCGGCAGCATGGACGGCACGATCATTTCGCGGATCGCCGCCGTGGTCAGCATGTCCACGGCCCGGCCATAGTCGGGCTTCTCTTCACCCTTCATGATGCCCGGCTTCTCCTTGAACTGGCGGCGCACCTCGGTGACGACCGCCTGGGCGGCGCGTCCGACAGCGGTCATGGACCAGCCTGCGAACAGGAAGGGCAAGAGCCCCCCGAACAGCAGACCCACCACCACATAGGGGTTGGACAGATCGAAGTTCAGGTTTCCGGCGTTGGCGAAGAACGGATAGCTCGCCGGATCCGAGGCGAAGTATTTGATGTCCTCGGTGTAGGCCGCAAACAGAACCAGTGCGCCCAGCCCCGCAGACCCGATGGCATAGCCCTTGGTGACGGCCTTGGTGGTGTTGCCCACCGCATCGAGCGCATCGGTGGTGTCACGCACCTCGCCCTCAAGGCCGGCCATCTCGGCGATGCCGCCCGCGTTGTCCGTCACCGGACCGAAGGCGTCGAGCGCCACGACCATGCCGGCCAGCGCCAGCATCGTGGTCACCGCGATGGCGATGCCGAACAGGCCCGCCAGATTGAAGGTTACAAGGATGGCGATGATGATCACCAGCGCCGGCAGCGCCGTGGATTCCATCGATACAGCCAGACCCTGGATGACGTTGGTGCCGTGGCCGGATTCCGACGCCTTGGCCACCGAGCGCACCGGGCGGTAATTGGTCCCGGTATAGTACTCGGTGATCCAGATGATCAGACCGGTCACCGCCAGGCCGACCACGCCGCACAGGAACAGCGAACTGCCGCTCATGATCAGGCCGTTGCTGGCGGTGAAGGCGCTGTCAAAGCCGATCAGGAAGTGTGTCGCCAGCGCGACCCCGCCCAGAGACAGCACCGCCGAGGCGATGAAGCCCTTGTACAAGGCGCCCATGACATTGGTGGAGCCTTTGGACAGGCGCACGAAAAACGCGCCGATGATCGAGGCGATGATGCACACCGCGCCGATGGCCAGCGGGAAGACCATCATGGCGTCGAGCCCTGCGTCGCCGCGGAAGAAGATCGAGGCGAGCACCATGGTGGCGACCACCGTCACCGCATAGGTCTCGAACAGGTCCGCGGCCATGCCCGCGCAGTCGCCGACATTGTCGCCGACATTGTCCGCGATGGTGGCCGGGTTGCGCGGATCATCCTCGGGGATGCCCGCTTCGACTTTGCCCACCATATCGCCGCCGACGTCGGCGCCCTTGGTGAAGATACCGCCGCCCAGACGCGCGAAGATGGAGATCAGCGACGCGCCGAAGCCCAGCGCCACAAGCCCGTCAATGATGGTGCGCTGTGTTTCGGACGCGGCGAAGCCGTCGCCGCCCGTCAGCACCAGGAAGTAGACGGTCACCGACAACAGCGCCAGACCCGCTACGAGCATGCCGGTCACCGCGCCCGCACGGAACGCCATGGACAGTCCCGCCTGGAGCGAGGTCTTGGAGGCTTCGGTGGTGCGTACATTGGCCCGCACTGACACCAGCATGCCGATAAAGCCAGCAGCTCCCGACAGCAGTGCCCCGATCAGGAAGCCGACCGCGACCACGAGGCCCAGCAGCAGCCAGACCAGGACGAAAATGACCACGCCCACAATGGCGATCGTGGTGTATTGCCGGCGCAGATAGGCGTTCGCGCCTTCCTGGATCGCAGCAGCGATTTCCTGCATGCGCTCCGAACCCGGGCTTGCCGCCAGGATCGAGCGCACCTGAATGACGCCGTATGCGATTGCGATGAGGCCTGCGGCGACCGCAAGCCAGAGCCAAAGCTCATCCATAGCCATGTGATATTCCCCTTGAACGAGGCGTTGATTGAGAAATTGAACGCCCGCGGCACTTATTGGAATGGAATCAGGCGCGCCGGCAGGCCCTCCCCGAATGGGGCGGACTATGGACCATGAGCGCGCACGGGCGCAATACGGGCTGAATTCAGGCCGAACCGGTTGAACGCCAGCGCCTTACGGGGCGCCGCCCCGGTGGCGCATGAGCCGGATATCATCACCTTGCAGCGCGATCGCCGAGACTTGCTGCGGCCCGTAGATCCGCGCCAGCGCCTCACGGAACGCCGCCTCGGCGTCGCTGCGGTCCACGCTGCCGTCCGGCAGCACGCGGAAGGGGCGGTGCTGGACCGCACGCACCAGCGCATCCATCAATAAATGCTCACGCTCTCGAAAATCCAGCGCCGAATATCCGCGCGTCAGGCACACCCGGGGCGTCACGAAAGCGTAGCCGGCCAGGCGGTCATCCCCGGACACGACTGGCGCCACCAGCTTGTTCACACCGGCCATCTGGTTGTCCGCGCACGCCGCCTCCTCCGCCAGAACGGACGGCGCGGCGCAAACCGCAAACACCAGGGCGAGGACGACAGCTTTCATGGCGGCAGTATCAGCGGCGCGCGTCAAAAATGGGTGAATCCCGTTTTGGTCAAGTCGACCGGCACGCCGCGCCAGGTGACCTGCAGGCCTGAAGGCCCTTCAGCGAACCGCCCGGCTACCGTCAACGGGAGCGGCGCAGCCCCTGCCCTCAACGCCTCGATCCGGCCGGCCGGCACGGCCAGCGCCAGCTCGTAATCATCGCCGCCGGCTACCAGGTCGAGCCGGGCCTGTTTCAGGTCGGGTTGGCTGGCGAGCCAGGCTGACGCCGCGTTCGATAGCGGAATGTCTTCGAGCGCCAGCGTCAAACTCAGCCCGCTGGCCTTCGCGATATGCTCGAAATCAGCAAGCAGCCCGTCACTGATGTCGATAGCGGCATGAGCGTGACCCCGAAGGACGTCGGCCAGCTGCAGCCTCGGCTCTGGCCGGGTGAAGCGTTCCGCCAGATACGCCTCATGGGCCGCGTCCAGCCGATCCCGCCCGCCAAGCCGCGCTTGAAGACCCAGCCAAGCGTCGCCGATCGTGCCGGTCACAACAGCCAGATCGCCGGGCTGAGCGCCGCTGCGCCGCACGGCGCCTGTCACCGGGACGTCGCCAAACGCGGTGATCGTGACCGTCCAGGGACCCGGCGATGACGTGGTGTCGCCGCCGATCAGGTGCACGCCGAACTCGGCCTGCGCAGCGGCCAGGCCGTCTGCAAACCGCTCGCGCAAAGCGGCGTCTGCGTCTTTCGGCCACACAATATTGAGCATGTAGGCCCGGGCGCGCGCGCCCATGGCCGCGAGGTCGGACAGATTGACCCTCAGCGCCTTGTCCGCCACCCGTTCCGGGTCTTCATCGTCAGGGAAATGCACGCCGCTGACCAGCGTGTCCGAGGTGACGGCAAGCTCGCAGCCCGGTCCCGGCACGATCACTGCGCCATCATCGCTCAGGCCAGCGGCGCCGGGAAAGCCGGCGCTGAGCGGCGCGAGGCGCCGCGCAATATAGTCAAATTCTCCGCCGCCGCTCACGCGTCCGCCGGGCGCATGGTGCGCGCCAGCGAGTCGAGGGCGCCATTCACCACCCCCGGCTCCGAACCCTCAAAGAAGGCATGGGCCACATCGACATACTCATTGATGACGACAGACGACGGCACGTCATGGCGCGCCAGCAATTCAAACCCGCCGGCTCGCAGGATGGCGCGCAAGGTGGCGTCGAGCCGCGACAGGCGCCAGCCCTCTTTCAGCGTCCCGGCGATGTGACCGTCCACCTCATCCTGGCGCTCCACGATGCCGATCAGGAGGTTTTCAAAGAAGTCCTCATCCACTTCCAGATATTCACCCGGCTCACCGTCATGGCCAAAGCGGTGATCGCGGAACTGGCGCACGACCGTGCTCGCCCCCTGCCCGCTCACTTCCATCTGGTACAGCGCCTGAACCGCGCTCAAGCGGGCGGCGCGGCGCAGGCGCGCGCGGGTTTCAGAGCGGCTGGCGGCGTCGGTGGTCATTGCGGTGAAAATTTCTGCTTGAGGGCGGCCATGGCGAGCGCGGCCTGCGCGGCGTCCTTGCCCTTGTTTTTGCGGTCAACATGGGCGCGATCACGGGCCTGGCGGATATTCTCCACCGTCAGAATGCCATAGCCCAGCGCCACGCCGGACAGGCTGAGATCCATGAGGCCGCGCGCGCTCTCCCCGCACACATAGTCATAATGGCTGGTCTCACCGCGAATGACGCAGCCCAGCGCCACATAGGCGTCAAACGGCTCGTCGCCGAGCCATGACATGGCGATGGCGCCGGGTATCTCGAACGCGCCGGGCACCATAATGGTGTCATGCGCCGCGCCGGCTGCATCCAGCGCCGCGCGGGCGCCTTCCAGCAGCTGGTCGGTGATGTCTTCATAGAACGGCGCGGCCACGATCAGGACGCGGGGGGTGTCAGTCATGGCGGGCTCCTTCAAGATCGCGCTGTTCAACGACCTGCAGGCCGTAGCCGTCAAGTCCGACAATGGTTTGCGGCGCAGTGGTCAGAAGGATCATCTGCCGGACGCCCAGATCGAGCAGGATCTGCGCGCCCACGCCATATTCACGCAAACGCCGCGCCTCGCGCGCATCAGGCGCATCGGCGGGCGCGGCGCCAAAGCGCTCTGTAATGGCGGAGCGATGGGTTTCGCGGATGAAGACCATGACGCTGGGGCCGTCATGGGCCTCCAGCGCTGCAATGCTTTCCTCGACCAGCCCGCTGCGCCCGCCCACGGCGCCCAACACGTCCTCGGCGAAGCTGACCTTGTGCATGCGCACCAGAACCGGCTGATCGGCGCGCACTTCGCCGCGCGTGATCGCCACATGCTCCACATCATCCACCAGCGAGCGGAACACCGTCAGGCGGAACGGCCCGCCCCAGCGCGTGGCGACTTCGGTGTCCAGGCGGCGCTCCACAAAGCGGTCGTGCTGGCGGCGGTAGGCGATCAGATCGGCGATGGCGCCGATTTTCAGGCCGTGAAATTGCGCAAACGCCACCAGATCCGGCAGGCGCGCCATCGTGCCGTCTTCATTCATGATCTCGCAGATCACCCCGGACGGATTGCAGCCTGCAAGGCGCGCGATATCCACCGCCGCGTCGGTATGGCCTGCCCGCACCAATACGCCGCCATCACGCGCCACCAGCGGGAATACGTGACCTGGCGAAACGATGTCCTCGGCGTCTTTGGCCGGATTGACCGCGGTGGCGATGGTCAGGGCGCGGTCGTGGGCCGAGATACCCGTCGAGCCGCCCTCGCGCGCCTCGATGGAGACGGTGAAATTGGTGGTGTGGCGCGACTGGTTGCGCGCGCTCAGGAGCGGCAGTTTGAGCTGGTCGGCCCGCGCGCGCGACAGGGTCAGGCAGATGAGGCCGCGGCCATGCTTGGCCATGAAGTTGACCGCTTCAGGCCCGGCGAACTGGGCGGGAATGACCAGATCGCCCTCATTCTCCCGGTCTTCGGCGTCCACCAGAATGAACATGCGGCCCTGGCGCGCATCCTCGAGGATGTCGGCGAGGGGCTATAAGGGCGATGATCCGGACGACTCGCTCACGGCTTACTTCCTGACGGGGCGTTTCCTGGCGGGCGGAATTCGATCAGGCGAGCGGCGTAGCGCGCCATGACGTCGACCTCAAGGTTCACATGCGCTCCCTTCTGCAGGCGCGACAGGGTGGTGACCTGTGCGGTATGGGGAATGATCATCAGGTCAAACGCGGCGCCGGCGACCGCGTTGACGGTCAGCGACACCCCGTCCACCGCGATGGAGCCCTTTTCGGCGATGAAGCCCGCGATCGCGTCCGGCGCAGCGATGCGCAGGCGCATCCAGCCGTTTTCATCCACGCGCTCCAGCACCTCGCCCACCCCGTCCACATGCCCCTGGACGATATGCCCGCCCAATTCGTCCCCCATTTTCAGGGCGCGCTCGAGATTGATCTTCGTGCCCACTTCCCACCCCCCCAGCGTCGTGCGCGCCAGGGTTTCGGGAGAGATTTCGATCACATGGCGCGATCCCGCGCCGTCCACCTCCACCGACACCACGGTCAGGCAGGCGCCGTCATGGCTGATGGATGCGCCCAGCGCGATGCCCGCCGCGTCATACCCGCTGGCGATGGTGGCGCGGCGCACGGGGCCGTCGTCCAGGGCGATCACGCGCCCGATATCTGTGACAATGCCGGTAAACATGGCTCAGGCCCGCTCCCACGTTTCTCGGATATCAGCGCCGCACGCGCTCGTGTCCGTGCGCCGGAACATGGGGGCCGCGCCCAGCGTCTCAAGTCCGAGCGCAGCCATCGCCGGCAGCCCGTCCCCGCCCAGCAGCACCGGCGCGCGGAACCATTCAATGCGGTCGACCACCCGCGCGCGGATCGCAGACGCGGCGACGCGCCCGCCCGCTTCAACCAACACGCTGGATGAGCTTTCTGACGCAAACCATTCCAGAACTTCGACAATATCGACTCCGGATGGCCCCGCTCTACGCTCCACGCAGCGTGCGCCAGCGGCCTCCAGCGCCTTGACCGCCGACGCGGGCACGTCATCGCCATGGAAAAGGACAGCCGGTCCCTGCGTCAGCAAAGCGCAGCCTGGCGGCGTGCGCAGATGCGTGTCGAGCACCGCCCGCAGGGGCTGGCGGGCGGCGGGCTCGCCGCCCGGCCGCGCCGTCATCAGCGGATCATCGGCCAGGATCGTGCCCACCCCGGTCAGCACCACATCATGGTCCGCCCGCAGGTGGTGCACCGCATCGCGCGCTTCAGGACCGGTAATCCATTTGGATTCGCCGCTGGCCAGCGCGATGCGGGCGTCCAGGCTGGTGGCGAGTTTCAGCGTGACGCGCACGGGCGCATTCATGCGCCCTCCTCGTCCTGGGCCTCGTCCGGGGCCGGGTCAGTCGCCGCCGGACGGTCAATCAGACGCTCGCCCTTGATGAAGGTGGCGAAATCCTCCACTTCGCGGAAGTCCTTGTAGACCGAGGCGTAGCGCACATAGGCCACGGTATCGAGGGCGCGCAGCCCGTCCATGACCAGCCGGCCGATCTGCTTGGACGGCACATCGGGATCGCCGCCGCTTTCCAGCCGGCGGACGATGCCGGACACCATCTGCTCGATCCGGTCGCGGTCGATGGAGCGCTTCTGGGTGGCCAGCAGCACCGATTTCATCAGCTTGTCGCGCTCGAACGCCTCGCGCTTTCCGTCCGACTTGATGACGTGGAGATCACGCAGCTGGACCCGCTCGAACGTGGTGAAGCGCGCGCCGCAGGACGGGCATTGCCGGCGCCGGCGGATGGACCCGCCATCCTCGGCGGGGCGCGAGTCCTTCACCTGGGTATCATGATGACCGCAAAACGGGCAGCGCACGGTTCAGCCTCCGCTTCTTATCCAAGCTCGGGATAGATCGGGAAGCGCCGGCACAGGGCGATCACTTCCTCGCGCACCCGCGCCTCCACCGCTGCGTCGCCCTCATGTGAGGCGCTGAGCGCATCGAGCACTTCGGCCATCATCTCGCCGATCCGGCGGAATTCGGCTGCGCCAAAGCCGCGCGTGGTGCCGGCCGGTGAGCCGATGCGCAGGCCCGACGTCACCGTCGGCTTGGCCGGGTCGAACGGGACGCCGTTCTTGTTGCAGGTGATGTGCGCGCGCTCCAGCGCGGCCTCGGAGATATCGCCGGTCAGCGATTTGGGCCGCAGGTCGACGAGGACGAGATGGCTGTCCGTCCCGCCGGAGACCAGATCAAACCCGGCCTCGGTCAGGGCCCCGCCCATGGCGCGGCAATTATCGATGACATCGTGGGCATAGGCCTTGAATTCAGGGCGCAGCGCCTCGCCGAACGCCACCGCCTTGGCGGCGATGACATGCATGAGCGGCCCGCCCTGCATGCCGGGGAAGACCGCCGAATTGAACTTCTTGCCCAGAGCCAGGGCATTGGACAGGATCATGCCGCCGCGCGGGCCGCGCAGGGTCTTGTGGGGGGTCGTGGTGCACACATGGGCGTGCTCGAGCGGGCTGGGATAGGCGCCGCCGGCGACCAGACCGGCGAAATGGGCCATGTCCACGAGCAGATAGGCGCCCACCTCGTCGGCGATCTCGCGGAAGGCCTTGAAGTCGATGATGCGCGGATAAGCCGACCCGCCCGCAATGATCATCTGGGGGCGCAGCTGGCGCGCCGTTTCACGCAGGGCATCATAGTCGATCCGCGCATTATCCTCGCGCACGCCATAGGCGTGGGCTTCAAACCATTTGCCGGACATGTTCGGACGCGCGCCGTGGGTCAGGTGGCCGCCGGCAGCCAGGTCCAGGCCCAGAATCTTGTCGCCGGGCTTCAGCAGCGCCAGAAACACCGCCTGGTTCGCCTGGCTGCCGGAATTGGGCTGCACGTTGACATAGGCGCAGTTGAACAGCTGTTTGGCGCGCGAAATCGCCAGCTCCTCGGCGATATCCACAAACTCGCAGCCGCCATAATAGCGCTTGCCCGGATAGCCTTCGGCATACTTGTTGGTCAGCGGTGAGCCCTGCGCCTCCAGCACCGCACGGCTGACGATGTTCTCTGATGCAATCAGCTCCACCTGCTCTTGCTGGCGCCGGATCTCGCGCGCGATCGCGTCCGCCAGCTCCGGGTCAGCCGCGTTGAGGGGCGTGGTGAAAAACGAGTTCGCTGTATCGCTCGCGTGCGCGTTTGCCATGGCCGGTTCCTTCTGGAGCAACACTGTGTCGGCGTGAGTCATAGGCCGGGCGCAGGCGGGCGACAACCATGACGGACGTGATGACGCACATGAGCGCCCTAATGCTGGGTTGCATTCGTTACTCAACATAGTGCCGCCGCAAGTAATGTTCTCGAGAGTAACAGCACCGCATTACTTGCACTATGGCTTAGGGAGCATTATACAGCGAATGGATCATAGCGATTCCCCTCGCTTGTCCCCACTTCAGAAAAAGGATCCTCCCAGTGAGCGAAGACACTTTCCCCGCCGTTGACAATGAAGAGCTTATGCGGATGACGACCGACATTGTCGCGTCTTTCCTGACGCACAATTCGGTGCCCGCCGAAAGCGTGCCGGAGATGATCAAGTCGGTCCACGCGACCATGAAAGAAATCTCTGGCGGCGAAGCCAAGCCGGAGCCGAAAGCAAAACCCGCTGTTCCGATCTCCAAGTCTGTCACCGATGACTTCATCGTCTGCCTGGAAGACGGAAAGAAGCTCAAGATGCTCAAGCGCTATCTGCGCTCCCAGTACGACATGAGCCCGGACGACTATCGCCGCAAATGGGGCCTGCCGGCCGATTATCCGATGGTCGCGCCGAACTACTCCAAGCGCCGGTCCGAGTTCGCCAAGGAAATCGGCCTGGGCCGCGGCGGCCGCAAGAAGTAGCGCCAGCTCAGCCCTTGATTATACGACAACGCCCCGGCCGCCGCGCCGGGGCGTTTTTTTACTGTCTGCGCTCAGGGTGCGGGAAAGACGGCGCAAGAGCTTGCGTAGCGCCACCCGCTCAAGATCGCCGCGCGACGCGCCCGCCGGCCCGGAGATCACCACTTCCTCGCCCGTGGCCACATCGACAGCCGCGACACGCGTGCTTTGTCCAAGCGTGGTGAATTCAAAGATCACTTCACGGCCGCCGGAACGCCCGCGCGCCGGCATCAGGCCACCGTGAGACCGGCATGGCGCGCATAGACATCCCGCAGGGC
>JAIUMW010000053.1 GCA_022565365.1 Oceanicaulis sp. | reverse complement strand
CGCGCTCATAGCGCAGATCGTCCAGATCGAATTTCTTGCCCGGCTGGACGCCCAGCGCCAGCAGGAGATCGCCGATCTCCTGATTGGCGGCGATCTTGTCGGGCGTGGCCGAGGCGACGTTCAGGATTTTGCCGCGCAGGGGCAATATGGCTTGCGTCTTGCGGTCGCGCGCCTGCTTGGCCGAGCCGCCGGCCGAATCGCCTTCGACCAGGAAAATCTCCGCGCCCTCGGCGTGGTTCTGCGAACAGTCGGCCAGCTTGCCCGGCAGGCGCAGCTTGCGCGTGGCGGACTGGCGCTTGACCTCTTTTTCACGCTTGCGCTTGAGGCGGTCCTCGGCCCGCTCAATCGCCCAGTCCACCAGGCGCGCGGCGTCTTTCGGCCGGGCGGCGAGCCAGTGGTCGAACTGGTCGCGGATGGCCGCATCGACCAGGCGCTGCACCTCGGGCGTCGACAGGCGGTCCTTGGTCTGGCCCTGAAACTCGGGATCGCGCACGAAGACCGAGACCAGCGCCCCCGCGCCGCCCATTACGTCGTCGGCGGTGATCTGGGCGGCCTTCTTCTGGCCGGCCAGCTCGCCGTAGCCGCGGATGGAGCGCGACAGCGCCGCGCGCAGCCCCTGCTCATGGGTGCCGCCCATGGGGGTAGGCACGGTGTTGCAATAGCTCTGGCAGAAGGCGTCGGCCTCGGCGAATCCGTTTTCGGCAAACGCCACCGCCCATTCCACCGCGCCCATGCGCCCGTCGCGCTCGACGCGCCCGGCGAAAATGTCGAGCACCAGGCCGGACTGGCCGCACAGCTCGGCAAGCCGGTCGGCGAGGCCACCGGGGAAGGCCAGCGTGGTTTCGGACGGGATATCCGTGCCTTCCACCAGATGCGCCGGGCAGCGCCAGCGGATCTGCACGCCGCGGCGCAGGAAGGCCTTGGACCGCGCCATGGCGAACAGGCGCGGCGCTTTGAGCGCGGCGCGGGGCCCGAAAATCTCGGCGTCCGGCTTGAAACGCACTGACGTGCCGCGCCGGTTGGACACGGCGCCGGCGTTTTCCAGCGGACCCAGCGGCGCGCCCTGGGCGAAGACCTGACGCCACAGCGTGCGGTCTCGCGCCACCTCCACCTCCAGGCGCTCGGACAGGGCATTGACCACGCTGATGCCGACGCCGTGCAGGCCGCCAGAGGTCTCATAGGCCTTGTTGGAGAATTTGCCGCCCGAGTGGAGCGTACACATCACCACTTCCAGCGCCGACTTGCCGGGAAATTTGGGGTGGGGGTCCACCGGGATGCCCCGGCCATTATCGACTACGGTGACAAAGCCCTCGTCATCGAGGCTCACCTCGATGCGGTCGGCGTGGCCGGCGACGGCCTCGTCCATGGCGTTGTCGAGCACTTCGGCGAACAAATGATGCAGGGCGCGCTCATCGGTGCCGCCAATATACATGCCCGGGCGTTTGCGGACCGGTTCCAGGCCCTCAAGCACCTCGATGGAGGAGGCGTCATAATCGCCTCCCGCCGCTTGCACGTTTGCCTGCGCCTTGGGCGCGGCGGCGCGCGCAGCCGGTTTCACAGGCGCGGCCGGGGCCTCCGGCTGCGGCTTGGGGCGCGGTCCCGGGGTCCCTGCGTTGAACAGATCGTTTTGCGAATCGTGAGCCATGTCATCGTCCAGAATGGACGGGTGTGCGCGCGATTGGAAAGGGTTCTGACAGGCGCTGTCAGCGCTCAGAAGAAACGCGAGCGACGCTGCAGGCGCCGGCAACCCGCGAGCTGCTGGTCGTACTGGCGGGAATCACGCTCCACCTCGCGCGCCGCGCGCTGAAGCCAGTCCTTGCCCGAGTAGGTGCGCCGGTTATAGCCGGTATGCCCCTCATGATAGGCCAGATAGAGATTATACGGGTCGTTCAGGGCGATGCGCGAGAGCTGGTTGCTCTTTTGCGAATACCAGCCCACGAAATCGACCGCGTCGGCGAAGTTCGTGCGCCGGGCGCGCCGGTTGCCGGTGTCGCGCTGATACCATTCCCATGTGGTGTCCAGCGCCTGGGCATAGCCGTACGCGGTTGACGGCCGTCCACGGGGCACGATTCCCAGCAGGCGCCGGCGCGCCGGGCGGGCGCGGGCGTTGAAACTGGATTCCCGCTTCAGGATGGCGAGCTGGACGCCCGGCGTAACGCCCCATTGCCGCTGCGTCCGCTGCAGGGCGCGCCACCAGGACCGGGTGTCCTCAAGCAGCAGGCAGGCGTCATGGGCCTGGGCCGGCGGGCGCGAGGCGCACCCGGCCAGCGCCAGGGCGAAGGCTGCGGCCAGAAGGGCGATACGGGTCCAGCGGATCATGGGCCGCAGAGTGCGTCAGCAGGGTTAACAAGCACTCAAAGCCGCCGACTGCGGTCCCCGGCGCCTGTGTCAGGGACCGGGGACCGGGGCGGGGGAGCAGGCCGGCCTCAAGGGGGCAGGGCCGCGCCAGCCGTCCGGGCAACAGGCATGGGGGACTGTTGCGTCCGGACCGCTATACGATAGGCGCGCACCCGTTTGGGTGCAACAAAAATCGCCTAGAAGGCGAGCCTGATGAGGATGCGGGCGGTGTGCCGGACGAAGTCGTCGCGCAGATCGGCGTCATAGCCAAAGGTGAAGGTCGAGTAGTTCGACCCCGCCGACAGGCCAAAGCCAAGCAGCACGCCGGATCCGGGGACCGCGCGCGGATTGAGCGTGAAGGGCGAACCGTCCGGGCCAAAGCGCGCCACGGTCTCCGGCGCACGGCTGGAGAACTAGCCGCGATAACCGATCCGCAGGGACGGCAGCCACCACGAGGTGTCATTGCCGAAGCGGCGCGCCGCCGTCAGAGTCGCCGCGCCCAGAAGCGTGGAGGATTCCCGATCATCGATATAAAGCGCCCGCGGGGCGTTGGTATCGGCGTTGAGGCCCGTGGACGTCTCATTGAACGAGCTTTCAAACAGCGCCAGATAGGTCAGCGTGGCTTCCGGCCGGATCATCCAGCGCCCGTGCGTGAAGTCACGCCCGATGCGGCCGGAGGCTGTCATGTGCCAGCCGCTCCAGTCGGCCATCGTTACGGCGTTGAAGTCCTGGATGCGGATGGTGCGTTCGGTCTCAAAACGGTCAAACCCGACACCTGCGGAGCCGGAGATATCAAACCCGCCCAGATCCATGCCGAAATAGGCGCCGAGCTGGCCGGTGAAGGCCACCATCGGGTCATTGAAGCCCTCATGGCGGCGCATGTCGCTGCTGGCGCCGGACGCGCTGATGCCGACGGCGTAGAAAGGACCCCAGGGGATGTCGACGCCCGCAGCGAGGCCGATGCCCTGGCCGCGATAGCCCGGATCGCTGACCAGGCCGCCGGCCCGGTCCACGAAATAGGCGAATTCCTGGACCCACACGCCAGCGAGCTGGTCAGGCGCGCGGCGCGCATTCTCCAGACGGGCGGCGAGGGCGCCGGCTGAGGCGTCATTGGACGCCAGCGCAAACTGTATCGCACTGCCGGCGTAATCGGGCAGAAGCTGGTCGTAGGCGCCGAAGAACTCGCCCTGGGTGCGCAGGGAGGCAATCGCCCGGCCAAGGCCCTCGACGGCGTCAAACGCAGCGAGCGCCTCGCCGTAGGCGGCGGCCCGGTTGGAGTCGAAGCCGAGCTGATCGGCGGTCCGGCGCTCAAGGCTCAGGATCAGGGAGTTGGGATCGTTCTCGTCACGGCGGATGGACGCATTGTAGAGATAGGGCGCATCCGTCACGCTCAGAAGCTCGGACTCGTTGGAAATGGTCAGGGTTTGCGCCGTGACCAGTTCGAAATCACGCCCGGCGCCGACCAGGCGCTGCAGGCTGATGGAAATGTCCGACCCTTCCAGAAAGGACACGTCGCCGCTGGCGTTGATGAAGGCGTCGGTGCGGTCTTCAGAATCAATGCGCAGGTCCAGAACCGCGCCGGAATTGAAGACGGCGTTGGTCAGCTCAACCGCATTTTCACCGGTCAGCGTAATGCGCCCGTCGGTCACCGAGACATCCAGCTCGCCGCCGCCATTGGTAATCGCGCCGGTCAGCCGCGCGTTGTTGATCACCAGGGTGTCATTGCCGTCGCCGAAATGCACGTTGCCGCGCAGTTCGCCCGCCAGCAGCTCGATCGTGTCATCGCCATCGCCCAGCAGGACATCACCAATAATGGCGGTTTCCTGGTTGGCGACGGGCTCGCCTTCGTCGTCAAGCGCTTCTGTCTGGCGGATCAACAGGCCGCCATGATGGTTGCGTGCGTCGACAGCGATGGTGCTCACCGGACCGGCGTCTTCGTCCGGATTCTCCACGATCGCAGAAATCACACCCGTATTTTCAATACTCTCAAGCGTCTGAGTGTTGACGACTATGGCGCTCGCCGCAGCCCCGCCGCGATTGATCTGCGCCAGAATCGTGCCGCGCTCGTTGAGAACCCGGCGGATCTGGGAGCCTTCATCCAGAACGAGGGCGAATGCTCGTCCCTCGCCATGCCGGTCGTCTGCGAACCCGTCATCATCATACCCGAGACTGGCGGTGGCGCGCACGCTACCGCTATTGTGGAAGGTGTCGAGCTGAGCGCCCGCGCCAATGTGCACGGCCGTGGCGTCACCATCAAATGCGACCGCGTCGATTGCCCCTGTGTTCCGGAAGCCTCCGGCTTCAAGAATGACGGCGCGCATTTGGCCATCGACATCGCGTCCGGCGATCAGGAACGCGGTGGCGTCCTTGCCGTCAAACAAGCCGCGAGCAGCCACAGCACCCCGGTTGACCACGCTGTAGCCAAGTTCATCGGGGACGGCGTCTTCATCAATGTCAGCCTCGGGCACGCCGAAGTTTGCAGGCAGGACGGCCTCGCCGATCACCTGATCGGTCTGGGCGTCCTCACCGGGGCGGATTTCGACGGTCGCCCCGCCGCCGGTCGAGCTGACGATGGATGCGCCTTGCGAGACAAACACACCGTTCTGGACTGACCCGGCGATCAGCACCGCCGCGCCGGAATTCAGGTCATGTTCGCCTTCTTCCAGGGCCAAGAAGAGATCCCGGGTGACGCGGTTCGATATCCGGTATCCGGTAACCTCGATCGCGCCAGTAAGGCGCATCGCCCCCCCCACATCGCCGTGCACGGCCACACCATGACCCTCGGGCGTCGCGGCGGAGACTCTGGAAACCACCAGATCGCCGCCGACCGCGCCTTCCACAGACACGCCGACAGTCCGTTCCCCGCCGACCGAGATCTGACCTTCCAGCAAAACGTCGCCCGTCACGTCGGTCACCGTCCGGACGCCGAAGCTGTCCTGCCCGACGACGTCAATGCGGCTTGCAGGGAGAGCCGTCAGGGAGCCGTTGATTGGCGCCTGGCCAGCTACTGGATTGAAATCGTCATCGACAGCCCCGAACAGGATTCCGGTCTTGTTGCGATCTTCTGCGAACGGGCCGGATGGAATGCCGGTCGTCTCATCTGCGGTTGCCTGGAAACTGTCGTTCAGGAGGATCGCGCCGCCATGGCTGACGCCGCCTTCAACGCCGGGATCGACCTGGCTGCCGATTGCGCCGTCCTCGTCGGTGATTTCGATGCGCGAGCCGACACTGGTCGTCACGCTATTGTCTGAATTGATCCGCACCGCCGGGCCAGGCTGTCCGGTCAGGATCACACGTCCATTCGAGGCGATAATGACATTGCCCGCTTCCGCCGTATCGATCGGCGTCGTGCGCTCGTTCTCGATACGGGTTTCATCGGCCAGGGCCGGTGTGGCGGTGATCGCGAATATCGAAACGGCGGCGAGAAGGCTGCGGCGCATGCGGCTGGTCTCCGGACTGGTCGCCTGCATTCGTGCAGACACAGGGCGTCAGATCAAGTGTCTAGCCCATGACGGGTCCGGCGTCGACACCGCAGCGCGAGGACGTGCGCCGGGCCTGGCGTCGCGTGACTTAAATGCAAGCGGCCGGCCCGGATGAACCGGACCGGCCGTGGCCGCACCGCGCGGGCGCGCCGGCTGAGGCAGACCGTGTAGTAGAGCTCGAACTCGACGGGGTGAGGGTGATGCTCGATGCGGGTCACCTCTTCCATCTTCAGCTCGATATAGGCATCGATCTGGTCGTCGTCGAACACGCCGCCCTTCTTGAGGAAGTCGCGGTCGGCGTCGAGTGATTCCATCGCCTCGCGCAGGGAGCGGCAGACGGTGGGGATGTCCTTGAGCTCTTCAGGCGGCAGGTCGTAGAGGTCCTTGTCCATCGCCTCGCCGGGATGGATGCGGTTCTCGATGCCGTCGAGGCCGGCCATCAGCAGCGCAGCGAAGGTGAGATACGGGTTGCCTGCAGCATCCGGGAAGCGCGTCTCGATACGCTTGGCCTTGGGCGAGGAGACGTGCGGAATGCGGATCGAGGCCGAGCGATTGCGGGCCGAATAGGCCAGCAGCACCGGCGCCTCGAAGCCCGGGACCAGACGCTTGTAGGAATTGGTCGACGCGTTGGCGAAGGCGTTGATGGCGCGGGCGTGCTTGATGATGCCGCCGATATAATACAGGCAGGTGTCGGACAGGTCGGCGTATTTGTCGCCAGCGAACAGCGGCTGGCCGCCCTTCCAGATCGACTGGTGCACGTGCATGCCCGACCCGTTGGCGGCATAGACGGGCTTGGGCATGAAGGTCGCCGTCTTGCCATAGGCGGCGGTGACGTTGTGGATGACGTACTTATAGAGCTGCATCCGTTCGGCCATCGTGGTGAGCGTGGCGAATTTCATGCCCAGCTCGTGCTGTGACGGCGCCACCTCGTGGTGATGCTTTTCCGGCTGCATGCCCAGCTCTGACATGACGGTGAGCATTTCAGAGCGCATGTCCTGGAGGGAATCGATGGGCGGGACCGGGAAATAGCCGCCCTTCGGCCCCGGACGGTGGCCCAGATTGCCGCCGTCATACTTCTTGGACGAGTTGTACGGGCCTTCCTCGGAATCCAGGATATAGCCGGTATCGTGCTGCTTCACGCTCCAGCGCACATCGTCAAAGACGAAGAATTCTGCTTCCGGACCGAAAAAGGCGGTGTCGCCAATGCCCGACGCCGCCAGGAACTTCTCGGCCTTCTTGGCTGTGGTGCGCGGATCGCGGTTATAGGCCTCGCCGGTGGACGGATCGAGCACGTCGCAAATGATATTCAGCGTCGTCTGCTGGAAGAACGGATCGATATGGGCCGTCTCCACGTCCGGCTTCAGGGTCATGTCGGACTCGTTGATGGCCTTCCAGCCATTGATCGAGGAGCCGTCGAACATCTGTCCGTCCTCGAAGAAGTCCTCGTCGACCATGTCGGGGTGGAAGGTGACGTGGTGCAGCTTGCCGCGCGCATCGGAGAAGCGCAGGTCGACATATTCGACGTCCTGCTCCTCGATGAGTTTCATTATCTTGTCAGACATAGGGATCTGGCTCCGGTAAGGGGGTTGGCAACAGGTGGGGCGGGCGCCTAGAGCGCGTCATCGCCGGTTTCGCCGGTGCGGATGCGGATCGCCGCCTCCACAGGCAGAACAAAGATCTTGCCGTCGCCGATGCGCCCGGTCTGGGCGGCGTTGACAATGGCCTCGATGGCGGCGTCCACCCGGGCGTCAGGCAGCACCAGCACGATCTTGATCTTGGGAAGGAAGTCGACGACGTACTCGGCGCCGCGATAGAGTTCGGTATGGCCCTTCTGGCGCCCGAAGCCCTTGGCCTCGGTCACGGTCAGGCCCTGCAGGCCGATCTCCTGGAGGGCTTCCTTCACGTCATCGAGTTTGAACGGTTTAATGATCGCTTCGATTTTCTTCATGTCCGTCCTCCGCATCGCCGGGCACGCTAGCGGGACGGGACGCGCAGACAATCGCCGCAGGCGCGGCGCGGCGGCAATGCCGGAGCGGCGCCCGCTCATGAGGCGCCCATGCACGCCGATGAAGCGCAGGAGATGATGATGAACCCCGCACACGCCCTACTAACGCCCGAGGCCATGGGCTGCGCTGATCAGTACGCGATCGCGCGCGGCGTATCCGGCGCTGCGTTGATGGAGGCGGCGGGCAGGGCGATTTCAGACGCCATCCTGACCCGGTGGGCGCGCCGGCCCGCGGCGGTGCTGTGCGGGCCGGGCAATAATGGCGGCGACGGGTGGGTCGCGGCGCGCCATCTGGCCCGGGCGGGCTGGCCGGTTCGGGTCTTCTCGGCAAGCGATCCAGCCGCGCTCAAGGGCGATGCAGCGGGCGCCGCACAAGGCTGGACCGGGCCGGTGGAGGCGCTGGAAGCATGCGAGCCGGGCCAGTTTGGCCTGATCATCGACGCCCTGTTCGGCGCCGGCCTGTCGCGCCCGCTCGACGGCGAGGCCGCACGGCTGGCCGACGCCTGTGCGGGCGGCGCGGTCGTGGTCAGCGCCGATGTGCCCAGCGGGCTGGACGGATTGACCGCCCGGGCCGGCGGGCCGGTGTTTCAGGCGGACCTGACGGTCACGTTTCACCGGCTGAAACCGGCCCATGTCCTGCAGCCGGGCCGGGCGCATTGTGGCGAGATTGTCTGCGCCGGTATCGGCATTCCAGGCGGCTGGGAGGGCGTGGCGGAGCCGTGCGCCGAGCTGAACCATCCCGATTCCTGGCCCGTGCCGGGGCTGACGCTGGAGGCGGGCGCGCACAAGCATACGCGTGGCCGCCTGCTGGTGTTGTCAGGGCCCTCCGGGGCCAGCGGCGCCGCGCGCCTGTCTGCCAGGGCCGGGCTGATCGGCGGCGCCGGGTTTGTCACCCTGGCCTGCCCGCCCGGCGCGGTGGCCGAAGCGGCCAGCGATCCGCTGCTGGTCATTCGCGCCCTGGGGGAAGGCGATCTGGGCGCCGCCCTCAAGGCGTCGCGCGCCAGCGCCGCCGTGCTGGGGCCGGGCGCCGGGCTGGATGAGGCGCTCAAGGCGCGCGTCGCTGCAGCGTTGGCGGCGCGCATTCCGCTGGTGCTGGACGCTGATTCCCTCACTGTCTTCGCCGACGCGCCCGAGTCGCTGTTCAGCCAGTTGCACCCGCGCTGCGTGCTCACGCCCCATGCCGGGGAGTTCGAGCGTCTGTTTCCCGGCCTCGCGGCGGGGTCGCTCAACAAGATTGAAGCGGCGCGCGAGGCGGCGCGCCTGGCCCACGCTGTCATCGTGCTCAAAGGTCCCGACACGGTGATCGCCGCGCCGGGCGGTGCGGTGCGTGTCAACGTGCACGCCAGTGCGCGCCTGGCCACGGCGGGGACGGGCGATGTGCTGGCCGGGCTCATGGGCGCGTTTCTGGCCCAGGGCGCCGCGCCGTTTGACGCGGCCAGCGCCGCCGTGTGGCTGCACGGCGATGCGGGCCGGCGGCTGGGCCCGGGCGCGAACGCAGGCGAGGTGCTGGCGCGCCTGCCCGGCATACTCGCAGTGGAGCGGGACCGGCGCGCCCGCGCCCGGGCCCTGCAGCGCCTGACGGGCGCCATATAGCCGCGCGCGCCGGGTCATCGTATAGCTGCGCGGGTCACACCCTTCTGCTGCGCATTTTTGAAAGCCCCATGTCTGACATTGAACGCCTGTCCCAGACCGATGAAGACGCGCTGGCCTTTCACCGCGCCGACCCGCCGGGCAAGATCGCGCTGAAAGCCACCAAGCCCATGGCCACCCAGCGCGATCTGGCGCTGGCCTATTCGCCTGGCGTGGCCGCGCCCGTGCGCGCCATCGCGGCGGACCCCGATGCGGTCTACGATTACACGTCCAAGGGCAATATGGTCGCGGTGGTGTCCAACGGCACCGCCATTCTGGGGCTCGGCGATCTGGGCCCGGCGGCGTCCAAGCCGGTGATGGAAGGCAAGGCGGTGCTGTTCAAGCGCTTTGCCGATATCGACGCCTTCGATCTGGAGATCGCCTATACCGATCCCGATCGCTTCGTGGACTGCGTGGCCGGGTTCGGCGACACGTTCGGGGGCATCAATCTGGAAGATATCAAGAGCCCGGAATGCTTCGAGATCGAGACTCGTCTGCGCGAGCAACTCGACATCCCGGTCTTCCACGACGACCAGCACGGCACCGCGATCATCGCTGCGGCCGGTCTGATGAACGCCTGCCGCCTCACCGGGCGCAAGTTCGAGGAGATTCGCGTGGTGCTGATCGGCGCCGGCGCGGCGGGCCTGTCCGTGCTGGAACTGATCAAGTCGCTCGGGGTGCGCGATGAGCATGTCACCATCATCGATCTTAAGGGCGTGGTGCACGCAGATCGCAATGATCTGCACGACAAGCTGCGCCGTCATGCCCGAAAGACCCATCTGCGCACGCTGGAAGAAGCGATGGACGGCGCTCATGTGATGCTGGGCCTGTCGGCGGGCGGGATCGTCACCCCGGCCATGGTCAAATCCATGGCGCCGGACCCGGTGGTCTTCGCCATGGCCAACCCGACGCCCGAGATTATGCCCGACGCGGTCAAGGCGGTGCGCCCCGACGCCATCGTGGCCACGGGCCGGTCCGATTTCCCCAATCAGGTCAATAACGTATTGGGCTTTCCCTACATCTTCCGCGGGGCGCTGGATGTGCGCGCCAAGACCATCAATGAGGAGATGAAGCTCGCCGCCGCCCATGCGCTGGCCGATCTGGCGCGTCAGGACGTGCCGGACGAGGTGGCGACCGCTAACAAGTCCGGCGCGCTGAAATTCGGCCGCGACTATATCATTCCCTCGCCCTTCGATCCGCGCCTTTTGAGCTTTGTGCCGCCCTATGTGGCGCGCGCGGCGGTGGAGTCGGGCGTGGCGCGCATCACGCTCAAGGACCCGCAGGATTATGGCCGGCGCCTTGCCCGCCGCCTCGATCCGACCGCAGCCCTGCAACAGCGCGTCACCGCCGCGATTCGGGGCACGGACAAGCGCATCGTCTTTGCCGAGGGCGAGGAGCCCAGCGTCATCCGCGCCGCCCACGCCTTCCAGTCGCAAGGGTTGGGCAAGGCCGTTCTGGTGGCGCGCGATGACATCGCCCGGCGCAATATGCGCGAGCTGGGCCTGCCCGAGGATGATCTGGAAATCCGCAACGCGCGGCTGTCAGACCGCAATGACGACTATGCCGACTGGCTTTACGGCCGCTTGCAGCGGCGGGGCTATCTGCGCCGTGACGTGCAGCGCCTGGTCAATAATGACCGCAATGTCTTTTCCGCCTGCATGCTGCGATTTGGCGATGCGGACGGCATGGTGACCGGCGTCACGCGCCACTTCACCAACACGCTGTCCGACATCCGCCTGGTGCTCGACCCGGCGCCGGGAGGCCGGATCATCGGCCTGTCGATCGCGCTGGCCAAGGGCCGCACGTTGATCATTGCCGACACGAATGCGACCGAGTTTCCCGACGCATTAGACTTGGCCGAGATCGCCGAGGGCGCGGCCCATGCCGCGGCCCGGCTGGGCTTGCCGCCGCGCGTGGCCTTCCTGTCCTATTCCACCTTCGGCAACCCGCCGGGCGAGCGCACCACCAAGGGGCAGCGCGCGGTGGAAATCCTCGCCGAGCGCGGCGTCTCGTTCGAATATGAGGGGGAGCTGGCCGCCGACATCGCCCTCGACCCCGATCATCACGAGGTCTACCCGTTCTCGCGCCTGTCCGACGCCGCCAACGTGCTGGTCATGCCCGCCGTACACTCAGCCTCCATCGCCACACGGCTTTTGAAGGCGGCGGGCGGCGCCACGGTGATTGAAGGCTTGCTGATCGGGCTTGAGAAATCGGTGCAGATCGCCCGCGTGGGTTCGCCGGTGTCCGACATCGTCAATCTGGCCGGCATGGCGAGTTATGATCTGACACGGCGGGACTGAGCCACAGGCGGCGACCCCCGGCCGGATGGCCAGGGGCGCGCCGGCTCTCAATCAGGGCTGCGGCGGGAAAATCCCGCTAACAGCCATGCAATAGCGCAGGCCCAGGGTCGGGGCCCGCACGTCGACGGGCTGTGACCCGCCCGACGGGGTGATCATGTCTGCGTCCATCATCACGTCCACCCCGCCCGCATGATAGCGCGGCTGGTTGAAGCTGGCGGGCGTGGCGTTTTCCGGGTTGACCACATCGGCGATCTGGCTGGTGCCAAGCACGGCGTGGGTGTGCTGGGCCAGATTGGCGGACGTCAGCGTCACGCTTTCAGTCCCCAGCGTCTCGCCGCTTACGACCGGGGCCAGACCTGAACCCGCGCCAGCCCCGACGGGGATCCGTCCGCGCAGGTCCGGCACGCCCACAGTGTTCTGGCCATCGCCGCCATAGGTGGTGCCGATCAGGGCAAACAGGGCCTGATACTGCGATATCGGCAGCAGGTCGCCATTCGCCTCTACCCAGTCAGGCGGACAAAAGTTGAACCCGACCAGCATGACGTCGCCGATGTACTGATCGATTTGCGCCGAGGCGGCGGTGGAGAGCAGGGCGCTGGCGGCCATGCCGGTGGCAAGTGTTGTCATGAGTTTCATGGCGTTATGTCCTTTTTCTCACGGCCGCGGGGGGAATATGCCGGTGGTGGCGACGCACCAGGTCAGCGCCAGCGACGGCTGCTGCACGCCAATCGGCTGGTTGCCGCCCGCCGGCTGGATCACCGCGGGGTTCATCGCTACGTCCGACGTGCCCGCCGCAGCGTAGGCGACCGAGGCAGGCGGGTAGGTGGCGAAGCCGCCGCCATCCGGCGTCGTGCTGTCGGGCGATTGGGATGACGCATGGAAGCTGTGCGTGTGCGCCGGCATCTGCGCCTGCGTCAGCGTCACGGACTCATGGCCGCCCACCGCGCCCTGCTGCAATGGCGACAGGCCCGGCCCCAGCCCTGAACCGGCGGCATGGCGGCCGTTCAGATTGGGCAGCGCGAAATTGGTGTGGCCGTCCCCGCCATACCTGACGCCGTAGAGCGCGAACAGCGCCGAATTGGCCGACACAGACAAGACCTGCCCGCTCGCCTCGGCCCAGCCCTTGGGGCAAAAACCGAAGGCGAAGCTGGTGATCTGGCCCAGATAGGGCTCGGCCTGGCTATGGGCCGGGGCGGTCGCGCCGAACACGGCGACGGCGCCCGCGGCCGCCAGCAGAATGGATTTGAAGGGTTTCATCTCGGTCTCTCCTTGAGGGCCGGTTCAGCTGTGGCTCGGGTAGATGCCCTGCACGGCGATGCAGTGCAGCATGCCCAGGGATGGCTGCGTGATGGAGAAGGGCTGTGAGCCGCCTGCCGGCCCCATGACGCCCGGCGCCAGCGCCGCGCCGGGTTCAGGATCGCCCGACGCATAGGAATTCACTCCGGTCCCGGACTGCTCGGCCAGGTCCGCGTTCGCGGGCGAGTTGGTCGTGCCCGGGCGGTCGGACGCCATCAGGGCGTGGGAGTGCGACGGCATCTCGGCGTTCGTCATGGTGTGCGAGGGCGCGCCGGACGCCTGACCGAGCGGGTGACTGGGCGCTGCGGCGCCGATGACGGCCCGGCCGCGCAGGTCCGGCAGATTGAAGTTGGATACGCCATTGCCGCCAAAATTGGTTCCCAGCAGCGAGTAAAGCGCCTGGTTCTGATTGATCGCCATCGTGCGTCCGTCGGCGGGCAACCAGCCATTCGGGCAAAAGCCTTGCGCCACAATGGTGACCTGTCCCAGCAATGGCTCGTCGCCTGCCGAGGCGGCGCCTGGCGCTGCGGCCAGCGCCACGGCGGCGATGCTGGCGGCCAGTATTGTGCGTTGTATTGTCATGGAATTTCTCCCCTGATGCCAAATTATCAATAAACCATGACGCGAGTCGCCAGCGGGGCGAAGACAATTCTGGCTGGCATTGCCGAACCGGATGACTGGGGAGGCGTGGGTATTGTCCGCGCCAGCCGGGGGATGACCACGGCGCAAGGTCCAGCGGAGTCACCTGCCAGTTTATCCTGTCTGGCTGATAATGACCCTGGGCGTATTCTGCGGCATCAAATCCGTTTCCCGGTTTGCGTCCGCGTTCGCCATCGTTTTCACTTACCTGGCCATCGACGCGTTCGTAAAACTGGCGCTGGTGAATTTCGCCCTGGCGGGCGTGCCGGCCGGTTGATTTTCCGCCCGCCGGGTCGCATCAAGCGTTTATTCCAAACGAGGACCCTTCCATGGCGCAGACCCAATTCGACTTCATCGTGATCGGCGGCGGACCCGGCGGTTATGTCGCCGCCATCCGCGCCGCGCAGCTGGGCTACAAGACGGCCGTGGTCGAGCGTGAGCACATGGGCGGCATCTGCCTGAACTGGGGGTGCATACCCACCAAGGCCTTGTTGCGCACCGCCGACATCTACGAGCTGTTTCACCGCGCCAAGGAATTCGGACTGAAGGCTGACAATATCGGCTTTGATCTGGACGCCGTCGTAAAGCGTTCGCGCAAGGTGGCCGGGCGGCTGTCGTCCGGCGTTTCGGGCTTGATGAAGAAGAACAAGATCACCGTCATCGATGGCGAGGCGCGCCTGGAAAACGGCGATGCGGCCCCGAAAGTCCTCGTGAAAGCCAAGGATGGCGGCGAGCCCGAATACACGGCCGATCACGTCATCCTCGCCACCGGCGCGCGCGCGCGCACTATCCCGAAGGCGGGGCTGGAGCCGGACGGCGAGCATATCTGGACCTACAAGGAGGCCATGGTCCCCGAAGCCATGCCCAAATCGCTGCTGGTCATCGG
>JAIUMW010000052.1 GCA_022565365.1 Oceanicaulis sp. | reverse complement strand
CGCCGCCGTCTGTCAGCGCCATCTTGGCCTCGTCGATCATGAAGCCCGCGCCCTTGGCGCGGAACGGCGCTTCCTCAGCCCAATTGCCATAGAAGGGCAGGGCGCCCCAGCTCTTGGCGTAGACGGCGTGGGCGCCCGCATAGGCGGTTTCAGGATCGGTGGTGACGGTGAGCGAGGTTCCGGCCTCGTCGCAGAAGCGCTGCGCCGCGCCCATATAGCGCGCGTCCAGACTGTAAACCTCGTCGGGGATGAGCAAGCGCACATTCATCCCGAATTTCGACGCGATCAGCAGGGCTGAATTGGCCACGGCTGTGTTCAGCGGCTTGGGATGCGGCACCCAGGTCAGGAGGAAGTCCTTGCCGCGCACATCGCCGATCCGGTCCTGCAGCGCCATCATCAGCGCCAGTTCCTGACAGGGATGGACGATGGTCTCCATATTGATCACCGGCACGGTGGCGTGCCTGGCATAGGCCGTGATCAGCGGATCCTCGCGCTCACTTTTCCAGTCCTGGAACTTGGGGAAGCACCGGATCGCGATCAGATCGACATAGCGCGACAGCACCCGCGCCGCCTCGCGCACATGCTCCTCGGGGTCACCATCCATCACTGCGCCGTCGGCGATCTCCACCGGCCAGGTCTGGCCGCGCGCGTCCAGCACGATGGCGTGACCGCCCAGCTGGCGCGCGCCCAGATCAAACGAGGTGCGCGTGCGCAAAGACGGGTTGAAGAACA
Organism: Oceanicaulis sp.; assembly: GCA_022565365.1. Classification (GTDB taxonomy): domain Bacteria; phylum Pseudomonadota; class Alphaproteobacteria; order Caulobacterales; family Maricaulaceae; genus Oceanicaulis. The sequence continues at coordinate 13,998 of JAIUMW010000052.1, read as the reverse complement.
TCAGCGCGATGGATTTGCCCTTCAGCGCCTCGCCGTGGGGGCTGTCTTTGAGCACGCGCGCACGGTCGATCATGGCCTGCAGCTCGTCGCGGGACCAGTCTTCGGTGCTCAGGAAATGACGCATGGCGCAAGGCTCCGGAAAGCGCGGCGAAAGCCGAAGCCCAGCGGTGTAATCGCCTGCGTGCGCCTTGGCAAATGACGTTGCAGCCACGCCCGCGCGTGCTAGCTCTCACGTCCATGGCGCATGTGGTGTTTCACGAGGCGTATGTCGCGGCCGGCGTGCCCGCCAGCCACCGCTTTCCCATGGGAAAATTCAAGGCGGTGGCCGGGGCGCTGGTGGCCAGCGGGCTGGTGCCCGGCTGGGACGCGTTTCACCGCCCTGCGCCGGCGCCCGCCGCCTGGCTGCAGCTCGCCCATGACCCGGCCTATGTGGATCAGGTGCTGGGCGCGGCGGTGCCGTCGCCGCTGGCGCGGCGCATCGGGTTCGAGATGACGCCATCCGTAGCCCTGCGCTCGCAATGCGCGGTGGCGGGCACGGCGCTGGCGGCGCGCCTCGCGCTGGAGCATGGCGCGGCGTGCAATACCGCCGGCGGCAGCCACCATGCTGACGCGCAAGGCGGGGCGGGCTTCTGCGTGTTCAACGATGTGGCCGTCGCCGCCCGGCTTCTGCTGGCGGAAGGCGCGGTGCAGCGCGTTCTGGTGATTGATCTGGATGTCCACCAGGGCGACGGCACCGCCCGTCTTTTTGAACATGACCCTCGCGTGTTCACCCTGTCGGTTCATTGCGAGGACAACTGGCCGCGCCGCAAGGCGGTGTCGGACATGGATATCGGCCTTCCCAAAGGGATCGGCGACGTGGGCTATCTCGCCGCCGCGCGCGCGGCGGTGGATGACGCGCTGGAGGCCTGCCGGCCCGATCTCGTCTTCTTCAATGCCGGCGTCGATCCCCACCGCGAGGACCGGCTGGGCCTTCTGGACCTCAGTGATGAGGGGCTGGCCGCGCGCGAAGCCATGGTGTTTGACGCCTGTCTCAAACGCGGCGCGCCCGTCACCGGCGTGCTGGGCGGCGGCTATGCCCGCGATCTCGACGCCCTGGCGCGGCGCCATGCTCTCCTGCACCACGCAGCGGATGCGGCGTTGAGGCGGTTTGGGTGAGGAGATCGTCGGCAAACCCGTGCCCGAAGTAAGAACAGCCCCGCCAAGGCGGGGCTGTTCGGCCCGTTAGAGGGCTAGGCTATTCATTCGCCCATAAGGGGCTTGCTTGATATATATACTCGATGGCGCGTCAATTTTCAATCGCCAGATCCGTCGTGATCGAAAACGCCTGCTACTGGATTTAGGGCTAAAGGCGTCTCGCCTCTCTAGAGACGCGATCTCTATAAATTTTACTTGCGTCAATGATGCCACCCTGTTGGATAGGTCAGCCTATCCATTAATCTTCATTTGCATCTCCAAAACACCTCAGAATTATGTTGTTTGCGAAATTAATAAATTTTTCATTAGCTATATTTGGGTTGCAAGACCATCTAAGTGGTTTTCCATGACCGGATGGAAGGGAGTCGAGGGCGACAGCTTCGTTCTGCGAAATTAAATCTGGCCTCCAATTTTTAAATTCGAACAGGATTAGCCACCCTCTAAGATGAATTAGTGGATTATTCCAAAATTCTTCAAGCCCATTTTTGAAGCTACATTCCAGAATGTTGTCATAAATTCGTTTATGCTGTGAACTTATTTCTGATAACAAGAGATTAGCATTCTTAAAATTAAACCAAATAGCTTCTCGCGATTCAATTTTGAATTGGGACCCTTGTGTTCGAAATTCTTCAGCTTTATTCTGAAGCTTATCTAATCTGCAATCAATCACATCGGTGTAATATCGTTCTATTTTAGTGCTATACCAGGCATTTCTATTCTCAAATAAGTAGTATATTCGTACTATAGAGGCGTTGATTGGTGTGTGATATCTTTCATCAATATTGTATATTGGTACGTATTTCATATTTAGGGCGGCATCGGCATCTGCCTGTTTTTGCATCATGTTTTCAAAAATAATTTCCTGCCGGGCTTCATGCAGCAGCTTCTTCCTTCGGTATTCTTCGATTAAAGAGTCGTATTGGCCCTGTGGTTTCATCGCTGACTATCCCCGCACAAAACGGCAAGTTCCTTCCTGACTCATACTCAACTCTTGGCATGCCTTGAACTGGCGTCACCTGCCTGCGGCCAGGGGCGACGGTCTGGAGCGATACTTGTCTCACTTATCGCTGGGGTCCAGCCCAATTCAGAAGTTGAGGGCGACGAGAATCTAACCCCTAACCCTTCCCCCCACACCGCTTGGAGCAATACTTCCCCTCGTCCCAGACACGCGCCCATTTCTTGCGCCAGGGGAAGGGCCGCCCGCACGTCACGCAGGTTTTCTGCGGCAGATCGGCTTTGGCGGGCGGTTTGCGGCGGGCCGGCATGGTTGGCCTCAGCTATTGGCGCGCGACCGCGCCAATCCCTGCAGGGCGGGGCGGATCAACAGGAAGGCGCGGTACAGGCCCTCGCCGATCCAGACGAAGGGCGGGAGGGCGGCGATATGGCCCACCCAGCGCCAGCCCGGCGTGGCTTTCCACAGCTCGGCGAAGGCGGCTGCGCCAGACACCAGCACGCCATCGGCACGGCGCACGTGAAAGCGCTTGAGCGCGGCGTCCTGTGTGATTTCCGGCGGCGTGCCCGCGCCTGTGCTGACATCGGTGAAGCGCGCATGTGCGCCCTGGCGCTGGTACAGTCCGATCTCGGCCCGGCAAAGCGGGCAATCGCCGTCAAAATACACCTCGCAGGCGGGCGCCGGCGTATCGTCTTCAGCATTTTGCGTTTGATGTTGCATGACAGGAAACATAGGTCTTTCCGGCACGGAATACAGGGAACGCGCGCCATGCGAGCAGCGGTGATCGGAGCAGGACTGGCGGGCGCAGCCGCGGCGCGAACCCTTGCCCAGGCTGGATTTCAGCCGGTTCTGTTCGACAAGGGGCGCGGTCCTGGCGGGCGATTGTCGACGCGGCGCGCTGAAACGCCGCAGGGCGAGGCGCGCATCGATCACGGCGCCCAGTTCGTCACCGCCGAGACGGCCGAGTTCCAGGCGCTGATCGATGAAGCCGCCGCTGCGGGCGCTGTGCAGGAATGGCGCGCGCGCCTTGTCTCCATCGACCGGGCTGGAGGCCTGCAGCCGCTTCGCCCCAAGGCGCGCTGGGTCGGCGTGCCGGGCATGAGTGCGCTGGTGGGCACGGCGCTGAACGGCCTGGATGTGCGCTTTCGCGCCCGCGCGCTCCGCCTGTCCGGCGAGCCCGGCGCCTGGCATGTGCATTTCGAGGAGGGCGCAGAGGAAGGCCCGTTCCAGCGCGTCGCCCTGACCGTGCCGCCGGAACAATTGATCGATATTCTGGCGCGCACCGATGCCGATTTCTCCGGGCTTATCGAAGAGGCGCGCACCGTTCAGATCGGCCCGTGCTGGACGGTGATGGCGGTGCTGGACGCGCCGTTCGATCCCGGATTTGACGGCGCGCAAATGCTGGGCGGGGCGATCCGCTGGATGGCGCGCATGAATGCACGGCCGGGCTGGCAGGGGCCGGAATGCTGGGTGCTGCAGGGCGCTACCGGCTGGTCGCAGGCCTTTCTGGAGGCGGATCCCGAAACCATCATGCGCGCCCTGTGCGAGGAAGCCTTCGTGCGCCTCGGCATGCCCCAGCCAGTCTGGGCCGGCGCCCATCGCTGGCGCTACGCCCTGGTGCAGCAGGCGGCGGTCACGCCATACGCGCTGCACCCGTCGGGCACGCTGGGCGTGGGCGGCGACTGGCGCCTGGGCCCGCGCGCTGAACTGGCCTGGCGCTCCGGGCTGGCGCTGGGAGCCGCCCTTGGGGGTGTGGCGCCGTCTGCGCAGGGCCAGGCCGGATAGACGCGCCGGCTTGCCATTGACGCGGCGAGCAGGTACACGAACGTAACATTATAACACCCTTGCCGGAGCCGCGACCATTTGAGCCCGTTTCTGTCAGCCTTGGTCTTCGGGCTCGTCGCCGCTGGCGCCGTGGGTCTGGCTGTGCTGTTGGCGCTGCGCGGCGCGGGCTTCACCCGCAAGCATTCGCCGCTGTTCGCCGCCTTCGCCGGCGGCCTGGTCGTCACCCTGGCGGTGGTGGAGCTGATCCCGTCTGCGCTGGCGTCAGGCGGTTATGCGCCCTGGCTGGTGCTGGCCGGGTTTGCAGGCGGGTTTGTGTTGCAGGGCGTGACCGGCGGCTCGGCTGTCGCTTCGGCCACCGCAGGCTCGGGCACGGCGCGGGCGCGCGCGGCGGCGCTGGCCGCTGTGGGCGCGCTGGCGGTGCATTCGGCGCTGGACGGGGTGGTGTTCGCTGTCACGCACGCCTTGGACCCGGCGCTGGCCGCCACGGCAGCGGTCGGGCTCGTGGTGCATCAATTGCCCGTGGCGGTGGTGTGCTTCATTCTGCTGCAGCGCGGCGGCCTCGGCGACCGCATGGCGGCGCTGCTGGCGTTCGCTGCGGCGGGCCTGACCATGCTGTTCGCCGCCGTCATCGCCGCGCCGTCGGCGGCGGCGCTGGATCTGTCCGCGCTCAATATTCTGATGGCGCTGGTGGCGGGCCTTCTCCTGCATGTGGGCGCGGCCCATCTGCTCAGCGAAGCGCTGACCGCCGGCCTGGTGCGCGGCGGGGGCGCGGTGTTCGCGGGCGCCGGCGCAGCGGCGCTGATGCTGCTGGGCCATGACCACGCCCACGACCATCATCACGGCGAGGCGCACGCACCCCCCCATCTTCACGGCCTCGGCCACATTCACGCCCATGATCATGCGCATGATCATGGGCACGACCATGATCACGGCCATGACGGCCATGATCACCGCGACCCACACGACCTGTCACAGGAGCCCAACCCATGATGCTTGCAAAACTGATGAGCTGCGCTGCGCTGGCGCTGGTGCTGTCCGGCCCCGCTGCGCTGGGTGATGAGGCCCCGATGCGCCAGCTCGGCGCCCATGTCCCCGGCGCCGCCGAGCTGGACGGGGCGGTGGACGCTGAGTCCGGCGCGGCGCTGGTGGTGCTCAGCGGCGCCGCCTATAATTTCTTCGGCTTTGAGCGCGCCCCTGCCAGTGACGAGGAGCGCGCGGCCATCGACGCAGCTTACGCCGCGTTCGATCTGGCGCCCGTCGCCTTCCCGTCCGGCGCCGGCTGCACGCTGGCGACCGTCGATATCGAGGCCGTGCGCGGCGGCCACGGCCATTCGCACGGGCACAACCATGACCATGACCACGGCGATGACCATGATCATGACGGCCATGATCATGGTCATCATCATGGTGACGATCACGGGCACGATCACAGCGACGATCACGGCCATAGCCACGGCCATGACCATGATCATGACCACGGGCACAGCCACGATCATGACCATGATGACGCCCACGGCCATGACGAGCGCTATGCCGGGGCCAGCGATCTGGTGATCAGCTGGAGCTTTGTGTGCGACAGCGCGGCGCGCGCGACCCAGCTCGACGCATCCGGCCTGTTCGAAGCGTTTGAGCGCATGGAGCGCCTGCAGGCGAGCTTTGCAAGCGGCAGCGGGGCGGCGGCGCGCACGCTGACGCCGGCCAACGCCGTCATCGCGCCCTGATCAAAAGGGGCCGCGGCCCCCGCTGCGCGCATGCCGGAACAGAGCGACCCGCTTGAAGCGGGGCGGCAAAATGCGCATGTATCATCGCCATGACGCGTTTGATTGCTCTTTTCGTGGCCATGGGCCTGGCTGCCCTGACCGCCCCGGCGCAGGCTGGCGGCGAGGCTGCGGGCGATTATCGCGATCTGGTCTGGGCTGACCTGCTGCCGGAGGGCGAGGCCGAGCGCATTGGGCGCCTCCAGCAGATGCAGGCGATGGAGTTCGGCTTCAATCATTTCGGCACAGACCAGATGCCGCAGCTGCGCACCTTCAATGTCGTGGAGGAGCTTGACGGCGAGCGCGTGCGCATCGCCGGGTTTGTGCTGCCGTTTGACTTCTCGGCGTCGGGCCAGGTCTCGCGCTTTTTACTGGTGCCGTTTGTGGGCGCCTGCATCCACGTGCCGCCGCCGCCGCCCAATCAGCTCATCTATGTGGTCGCCGAAAATGGCGTGGCCGTCCAGGGCATGTGGGATCCGGTGTTCGCCGAGGGCGTGATGCGCACCCGCCGCCAGGACAGCGATCTGGCCGACACCGCCTACACGCTGGAGCTCACGGCGCTGCGGCCCTACCGCCAGTGATGACCGCGCGCCGCTGCTGACCCGGAGATGAACGCCGCCGCCTTGATTGGGGCGGGCCTGCGGCGAAAATTCCACAAACCGGACTGACGGGCGACGCACTTGGCCTCCAGTGTGAGGGTCAAGGCGGTGGGCGCGGCGGCGTTTCGGCTTCGGTCTTCTCCCCCTGATGGCGATATCCCGCCGCGTCCCGCCGCCTCCTGCCATGGACCGGGCGCTGCTTGCACGCCCCTTGCGACGCCCGGTCCGGGGCTCGTCTCGACTGTGCTAGCGCGGCACGCTTTCGTCTGCGGGGGCGATCGAGAGCCAGCGCGGCCTCGAGGCGGGTCCCACCTTTTCCTGCCTGTACGCGCTAACGCACTGGCCGCTGGCTCCTGAACGGGCGCCGGTTTACACCCGCGCCATGACACAGGCCCCCGCCGATTCAGACGCTTTCATCAGACAGCACACGCGCATCACAAGCGCGCCGCTGACGCCTGAGCTGCGCTTTCATCTCGCCGATGAAACCATTGAAATCTGGACCCGGACCGAAGAGGCGCTGGGCGAGATCGGCCTGCCGCCGCCCTTCTGGGCGTTCGCCTGGGCGGGCGGGCAGGCGCTGGCGCGCTATGTCATGGACAACCCGGACCTGGTCGCCGGCGTCCGGGTGCTCGATTTCGCTTGCGGGTGCGGCGTGGCGGGGATTGGCGCGGCCAGGGCCGGCGCGGCCCATGTGGACGCCAGCGAGATTGACCCCTTCGCCGTCGCCGCCACGCGCCTGAACGCCCGGCTCAACGATGTGGCTGTCGACGCGCAGCTGGCCGACATCATCGGCACGGACGCGGGCTGGGATGTGGTGCTGGCCGGGGATGTTTTCTACGAAGCGCCCGGCGCCACGCGCATTGCAGACTGGCTCGCCAGCCTGCATGCGCGCGGCGCTATGGTGCTCATCGGCGATCCGGGCCGGACCTTCCTGCCCAAATCAAAGCTCGAGGCGCTGGCCCGCTACAACACGCCGGTCTCACGCGATCTCGAGGATCGCGAAGTCCGTCAGGCGCGGGTCTGGCGGTTCGCGGGTTGACGCGTGCGCCGGGACGTCAGCCTGTGGAGTTGGTGTGAGCGTCCTGACGCTGATGAAGATCGTCCATCGCATCGCGAGCAGTCTCCTGCATGGCGCGCCACTGCCATTCCTGCCGGCAGACCTGTCGCGGCGACAGGTGCGAGTCGAGCACGGGCTGGCGCTCGCAACGAACCGCATACGGGTCATAACCTTCGCGCTCGGCGCGCTCGAGCGCCTCTGCGGTGGCGGTCGCATGGACGACTTGGGGCGCCGAATTGGCCTGTGTTCCGTCTTCCGTTGTCGCGCACGCGGTTGCGAACAGGCCAGTTATGGCGGCCAATGCGAGATATTTCATAGCGATATAGTCCCCTCGCTGGGCCGCTCCGTGTCTTGGCAGACCGCCAATTTCCATAAGCTGGACTCAGGTTATGGCCTCTAAAAAGGCATGACAAGGCGTCGAAACTCTTTCACACCCGAAGGAATCGGGTGAGATTGGTTTCATGGCCCGCGTTCGCGCCGTAGACCGGCGACTGTTCTTACTGATCGAGATTGCGGCCCGGCGCCTCAGCCGGGATGCCGACCAGCGTCTGCATGCCGAGGCCGGGGTCAGCGCCAGCCAGGCGGCGGTGCTGTTTTTGCTCTTGCGCCGGGGTGAGCGGCGCATGGGCGCGATTGGCGAGGTGCTGGCGCTGGGCGCGCCCGCCGTCACCGGCCTGGTTTCGCGCATGGAGCAGGCCGGACTGGTCACCCGCCGGCGCGATGCGAAAGACCGGCGCGGCGCGTTGGTGGCCTTGAGCGAAACGGGGCGGCTGGCCGCCGAACGGGCCGACGCGGTGCTGCGCGCCTTCAATACCGAGCTGGACGAGCGCCTGGGCGACGAGGCGGCTGATACGCTCTATGATGCGCTGACGCGCCTCGCCTCTGACGCGGGCGATCCGGTCGGCTGAAGGCCTGAGCCCACTTGCGCCAGAGCCCGTAATTTGTTGCAATGCAACAAGTCCGGACAAATATCCGGACCAATTTCCAAAGAGCGGAAAAAGCGCCGCCGGCGGGTGAGGAGACGGAAGCGTGCTGAAATTCACGACCACAGACCAGCGCTATCCTGACAAGCGCCCGGCGGACGCGCGCCGTCAGGACTTCGATGAAATCTACGCGCCCTTCTCGCCCGAGCGCGGCGCCGAGCAGGCCGAGCGCTGCTCCCAGTGCGGCGTGCCGTTCTGCCAGACCGGCTGCCCGCTGCACAATGACATCCCTGACTGGCTGATGCTGGCCGCCGAGGGGCGCATGGAGGAGGCGTATGAGCTCTCCTCGGCGACCTCCACCATGCCTGAAGTGTGCGGGCGCATTTGCCCCCAGGACCGTCTGTGCGAGGGCGCCTGCGTCATCGAGCAATCCGGCCACGGCGCCGTCACCATCGGCTCGGTGGAGACCCATATCACCGAAACCGCCTGGGAAAACGGCTGGGTAAAACCGCTGCGCCCGGCGGCCGCGAGCGGGTTTTCGGTGGGCGTCATTGGCGCCGGCCCGGCAGGCCTGTCCGCCGCCGAGCGCCTGCGCGAGCAGGGCCATGCGGTGACAATCTATGACCGCCAGGACCGGGCGGGAGGCCTCCTCGTCTATGGCATTCCCAATTTCAAGCTGGACAAATCGGTGGTGGCCCGCCGGGTGGCGCGCCTGGAAGAGGGCGGCATCGTCTTCAAGCTCAATTTCGAGATCGGCCGCGACGCCAGCCTGGATGATCTGCGCAGCCAGCATGATGCGGTCTATATCGCCGCGGGCGCCTATGCGGCCCGGGCGCTGACCTGTCCGGGCGGCGGCGGGCGTGGGCTGGTGCCCGCGCTGGACTATCTCACAGCGTCCAACCGGCGCGGCTTTGGCGAGGAGATCGCCGACAATGGCCGCCTCGATGCAAAGGGAAAGCGCGTGATCGTGATCGGCGGCGGCGATACGGCCATGGACTGCGTGCGCACCGCCGTGCGTCAGGGCGCGGCCAGCGTGGCGTGTCACTACCGGCGCGACCGGGTGAACATGCCCGGCTCCGCGCGTGAGGTCTCCCACGCCGAGGAAGAGGGCGTGACATTCGAATGGCTGTGCGCGCCCGCCGCGATCCTGGGCGATGCGGACACCGCCACTGGCGTGCGCGTGCAGCGCATGGTTCTCGGCGCGCCCGATTCCAGCGGCCGGCGCCGTCCGGTCCCGGCTGTGGGTCAGGAACACGACGCGCCCGCCGACATGGTGATCGCGGCGCTGGGCTTCGAGCCGGAAGATTTTCCCGCGCTGTACGGCGCGCCGAAGCTTGAAATGTCGCCGCGCGGCACGCTGCGCGTCTCCGGCCGCTGCCGCACCTCCATCCCCGGCGTCTATGCCGGGGGCGACGCTGTGCGCGGCGCTTCGCTGTTGGTCTGGGCGGTGCGCGACGGCATGGATGCGGCCGCCGAGATTCACGCCGATATGATGGCCCGCGCGCGCGAAGAGACGTCCTCCAAAGTGGCGGAGATGGCCGAATGAGTGACGCTCAGCGCTATCTTGAAAACCGCCAGCGCCTCATCGACGCCAACGCCTATGAGGCGGATTCAGAGCGCGACGCCTGCGGCGTCGGGCTGATCGCCGACATCAACGCCACGCCCCGGCGCGAAGTGGTGGAGCTGGCGATCAAGGCGCTCAAAGCCGTGTGGCATCGCGGCGCGGTGGACGCGGACGGCAAGACCGGCGACGGCGCCGGCCTGCGCGTCGGCATCCCGCAGGATTTCTTCAAGGCGCAAGTGGCGCGCACTGGCCACACGCCGGGATCGGGCGTCATCGGCGTGGGGATGATCTTCCTGCCGCGCACCGATTTCGCCGCCCAGGAACGCAGCCGCACCATTGTCGAGACCGAAGTGCTGCGCGCGGGCCTGCGCCTCTATGGCTGGCGCCAGGCGCCCATCGACCCCTCATGCCTGGGCGACAAGGCGGCTTCCACCCGTCCGGCCATCGAGCAGATTCTGTTTGAAGACCCCAAGAAGCGCGCGGCCGCCGTGCTGGAGCGTGCGCTCTATCTGGTGCGCCGCCGGATCGAGGCGCGGGCGCGTGAGGACGCATTACCGGGCTTCTACGTCGCCTCGCTGTCGGCGCGCGACGTGGTCTACAAGGGCATGTTCCTGGCCGAGGCCATCGACACCTTTTATCCCGATTTGCGCGACGAGCGCTTCGTGTCGTCGTTTGCGATCTTCCACCAGCGCTATTCCACCAACACCTTCCCCGAATGGCGCCTGGCCCAGCCCTTCCGGATGCTGGCTCATAACGGCGAGATCAACACGCTCAAGGGCAATCGCAACTGGATGAAAAGCCATGAGATTCTCATGGCGGCCAAGGCGTTCAAGGACGCCGAGGAAATGGTCAAGCCGGTGATCAGCGCCGGCGCGTCTGACTCAGCCGCGCTGGACGAGGTGTTCGAGGTTCTGGTGCGCGCCGGGCGTACAGCACCCATGGCCAAGACGCTGCTCATCCCCGAAGCCTGGTCCAAACGCAGCGATCTGATGCCGGGCGCCTGGCGCGGCCTCTATGAATACTGCAACTCGGTGATGGAGCCCTGGGACGGGCCGGCGGCGGTGGTCGCGTGCGATGGCCGCTGGGCGATCGCCGGGCTGGACCGCAATGGTTTGCGGCCCCTGCGCTGGTCGCTGACCGAAGATGGCTTGCTGGCGGTGGGGTCGGAAACCGGCATGGCGCCGCTGGACCCTGACACGGTTATCGAGCGCGGCGCGGTGACGCCGGGGCGCATGATCGGCGTGGATTTGCACGAGGGCGGGTTTGTGCGCGAGCACGACATGCTGGATATCCTGGCCTCCAAGCACCCGTACGAAGACTGGCTGAAAAACGTCAAGAATATCGAGGCCGAGATCGGCCCCGGCCCGGAAGACCTGCTGTTCGAGGAGGCTGAACGCGCGCGCCGTCAGGCCGCCGCCGGGCTGTCGCTGGAGGATGTGGAGATCATCCTCTCGCCCATGGCCGAAACCGGCAAGGAAGCCATTGGCTCCATGGGCGATGACAGCCCGTTGGCCGTATTGTCGAACCGCTACCGGCCCGTCTATCACTATTTCCGGCAGAATTTCTCGCAGGTCACCAACCCGCCCATCGATCCCTTGCGCGAGGGCCGGGTGATGAGCCTGAAAACCCGGTTCAAGAACCTGGGCAATATTCTGGCCACCGACGAAGCCCAGACCAATGTGTTCGTGCTGGATTCCCCGGTGCTCACCAATGGCATGTATGCGCGCCTGCGCGCTGTGCTGGGCGAGCGTGTGGCGCTGGTTGACGCCACCTTCCCCGCTGAAGAGGCGAGCGGCGCCGGCGGCGGGCTGATGCGCGCCCTCGACCGCATCCGCGCTGACGCTGAAGCCGCCGTGCGCGGCGGCGCCGAGCATCTGGTGCTCACCGACGAGGCGCAGGGTGTGGAACGGTGTTCTGTGCCTATGGCGCTGGCCGTCGGCGCGGCCCACACCCACCTGACCCGCAAGGGGCTTCGCACCTATTGCTCGCTCAATGTGCGCGCCGCCGATGTGGCCGACGCCCATGGCCTGGCGGTCCTGATCGGTCTCGGGGCGACCACCGTGAACCCGTATATCGCCTTTGAAACCGTCGGCGCGCGCACCCAGCGCGGGCTCGCCGCGCTCAGCGCGGGTCAGAAGGCGCTGAACATGAAGGCCGCGTTTGATGCCGGCCTTCTCAAGATCATGTCCAAGATGGGCATATCGGTGGTCTCCTCCTATCGCGGCGGATGCAATTTCAAGGTGCTCGGCCTCTCGCGCGCGGTGGCGATGGAGTATCTGGGCGGGGTGACCAGCCGCATTTCCGGCATCGGCCTGGCGGGGCTGGAGCAAAAGCTCGCAGAACTGCACGCCTGGGCCTGGCGCGATGACGGCGCGGTGCGCCTGCCCGTGGGCGGCTTCTACCGCCAGCGCGCCTCGGGCGAGGTACATGCAGTGGAGGCGAGGTCGGTGACGGCGCTTCAAACCGCCGTGCGCAACGAGGATTATGCGGCGTTCCGCGAGTATGTCGGCCTGCAGACCCGCGACGCGGACCCGATCCAGCTGCGCGATCTGCTGGAGCCGCGTCCGCTGGGGCCATCCATCGATCTGTCGCGCTGTGAAAGCGTCAACGAGATCCGCCAGCGCTTCCTGACGCCGGGTATGAGCCTTGGCGCCCTGTCGCCTGAAGCCCATGGCGCGCTTAACGTCGCCATGAACCGGATCGGCGCCAAGTCGGTGTCGGGCGAGGGCGGCGAGGACCGCGCCCGCTACACGCCCATGGCCAATGGCGACAACATGAATTCGGCCGTCAAGCAGGTGGCGTCCGGCCGCTTCGGCGTGACGGCGGAGTATCTCAACCAGTGCCGCGAGATCGAGATCAAGGTGGCCCAGGGCGCCAAGCCCGGAGAGGGCGGCCAGCTGCCCGGCTTCAAGGTGACCGAGATGATCGCGCGCCTGCGCCATGCGACGCCGGGCACCACGCTGATCAGCCCGCCGCCGCACCACGATATCTACTCCATCGAGGATCTGGCCCAGCTCATCTATGACCTCAAACAGATCAATCCCGAGGCGCGCGTCTGCGTGAAGCTGGTGGCCGCCGCCGGCGTGGGCGCCGTGGCCGCGGGCGTCGCCAAGGCCCATGCCGATGTCATCCTGATCTCGGGCAATGTGGGCGGCACGGGCGCCAGCCCCCAGACCTCCATCAAATTCGCCGGCGCGCCGCTGGAGCTGGGACTTTCGGAAGCCCATCAGGTGCTCTCGCTCAACGGCCTGCGCGAACGGGTGACGCTGCGCGCCGATGGCGGCATCCGCACCGGTCGCGACGTGGTGATCACCGCCATGCTGGGCGCCGAAGAGTTCGGCATCGGCACCACCAGCCTGATCGCGCTGGGCTGCCTCATGGTGCGCCAGTGCCATTCCAATACCTGCCCGGTGGGCATCTGCACCCAGGACGATGATCTGCGTCAGCGCTTCACCGGCATGGCCGACCACGTGGTCAACCTCATGACCTTCATCGCCCGCGACACGCGCGAGATACTCGCCCGCCTGGGCGCCGAGCGGCTGGAGGATGTCATTGGCCGGGCCGACCTGTTGGACCAGGTGAGCCGGGGCGCGGATCACCTGGACGACCTCGACCTCAACCCGCTGCTGGTGCGCGTCGACCCGCAGGCCCGCCCGCCGCGCTCCACCCGCACCCAGCGCAACGCGGTGGCGCCGAGCCTGGATGAGCAGATCCTCAAAGACGCCGCCCCGGTCTTTACCCGGCGCGAGAAGATGCAGCTCGTCTATGACGTGAAGAACACCGACCGCGCCGTGGGCGCGCGGGTGTCCTCGGCCATCGTGCGCGCCTTCGGGCCGGACGGGCTGGAGGACGGCCAGCTGACCCTGCGCCTGGCCGGATCGGCGGGGCAGTCTCTGGGCGCCTTCGCGGCCAAGGGGCGGCGCATCGAGCTGGAGGGCGACGCCAATGATTATGTGGGCAAGGGCCTGTCGGGCGCGACTATCGCCGTGCGCCCCTATGGCGGCGCGCGCCGCCACGGGGCGGGCGATGTGATCATCGGCAACCCCGTGCTCTACGGCGCGACCTCGGGCCGCCTGTTAACCGCGGGCGGCGCCGGCCAGCGCTTCGCCGGGCGGAACTCGGGCGCGACCGTGGTGGTCGAGGGCTGCGGCGCCAATGGCTGCGAAT
>JAIUMW010000051.1 GCA_022565365.1 Oceanicaulis sp. | reverse complement strand
CTGAATGGCGGTATTTCAACATCAGGCTGGGGGCTTTGACTACACCCCACCGGACCCGGGGCTAAGCGGGGGGCCCACCCTCCCCATCAAGGGGAGGGAAAGAGATGGCGTCCTTTGCACTGAAGCGGCGAGGGTATTGCGCCTTTGCGTGTCCGCGATGGATGATGACACCCAAGGCAAGGCACACCCCATGATCGATATCCGCGAAGACGACCTGTCCGGGGCCCAGACCCAGGCGCTGCTGGCCCTGCATCTTGACGGCATGCGTGCGCGCTCGCCGCCGGGAACGGTGTACGCCCTGGAACTGTCAGGGCTGAAATCGCCTGCCGTGACGGTGTGGCGCGCGTGGCGGGGCGAGTTGCTGCTGGGGAGCGGCGCGCTCAAGAGCCTGGGCGCCGGCGCAGGCGAGATCAAGTCGATGCGCACCCCTCCCGACCATTTGCGCCAGGGCGTGGCGGCGGCGCTATTGGATCACATCATTGGAGAGGCGCGCGCCAGAGGCTGGAGCCGGCTGAGCCTGGAGACGGGCAGCGGACCGGCGTTCGAGGCGTCGCTGGCGCTCTACCGCAATCGGGGCTTCACTAATGGCGAGGCGTTCGGCGGCTATACGCCCAGCGCGTTCAACCAGTTCCTGCACATGGGTCTGTAGGCGGACGGCGCGGGTCTCTGCTTATCTCCCCCCCGCTTGCGGGGGGAGTGGCCCGTAGGGCCGAGGGGGGCAGCGGCGGAACGCTCATCCTGAAAGCTCGCAGATGCGTCATCCCCCCTCCGTCAGCTTCGCTGACACCTCCCCCGCAAGCGGGGGAGGACAAGAACTCCCGCTCCGACGCCCTATTGAGCCGCCTCGAGCGCCGCTGCCAGTGCGGCGGTCAGTTCGGGCGGGGCGTAGCCGGGGATGATCACGTCGCCGGGGAACAGGAACATCGGCGTGCCGCGCAATCCCAGCTGGTTGGCGAGTTCGAAGGTGCGGTCCAGATGGCCCTCGACGGCGGGGCTCGTCATGCCCGCGCGCATGGCGGCCACGTCGACGCCGGCGGCCTGGGCTGCCTCGTTCAGCGCCGCCTCGTCCAGGGCGCCGCGCTGGGTCATGAGGCCGTCATGGAAGGCTTCATAGACATCCCGCTGACCCTCCCAGACCGACAGGGCGGCCAGGGCCGACATCTCCGACGCTTCACCGCGCAGGGGCAGGGTCTTGTGCACAAAGCGAACCTGGCCTGGATGAAGCGCGAGCATCATCTCTTTCCACTCATGGGCACGCTTGCAGAACGCGCAGGCATAATCGGTGAACTCCACCACGGTCACGATGGCGTCGGCGGATCCGATGAACGGGTCGCGCCCATCGGCGAACAGGGCGTTTGTCAGCGCGGCTGCCGTATCGCGCAGCTGCCGGGTCTCGCGCGCCTCGGCGCGGCGGCGCAGCTCGACCAGAGCCTCCTCGATCACTTCAGGATTGGAGACGATGTATTCGTGCACCACCGTTTCGATTTCGGCGCGGTCCGGTCCGCTGTCGGAGGCCTCGCCGCATCCGGTCAGACAAAGGGCGAGCGCGCCGGCGCCGAGATATCGCAACATGAAGTCTCCAGTCAGGTCAGTTGAGTGGCATGCCGGCGAAGTTTGGCCGGGTCTGCTCGCGGCGGTTCCACTCGCGGATTTCACGCGAGGTCGGTTCGGTAGCGTATAGCAGTTCGGCCGAGCGTATCCACGCCTCGGTGCCGCGTTCGAGCCGGTCATGGGCGCGCCGGGCGAACAGATGGGCGTGCATGTTGTCGCCGACGGCGAAATAGCGCTCCGCCGTAGCCAGTTCCGCCATGGCGGTCTGGTCCAGGGCCGTGTAGGCCAGCGATTTCTGGAACCAGCCGAACGGGTTGTCGGGTTCGGCCACCAGCGCCTGGGCCAGCAACACCACCGCCTCGTTCACGCGCTCATCGCCGCCCTGCGCGATCAGCGCGGTGGCCAGCCCGATCTGCAGAAGCGGCTGGCGCTCGGCCAGGTCCAGCGAACGGCGGTAGGGCGGTATGGCGCGCTCGATATGCCCGCTTTCAAACAGCATCTGGCCGTGCAGCTCGTGAAAATAGGGATTGTCCGGCTCGTCATCGATGAGGGTGAGCACCACTTCCTCGGCGCGCGCCATCAGCCCCTGCTTGTAGAAGGCTACCGCGCGGGCATAGCGCGCCGGAATGGACGTATCGCTTTCTGGATAGCGCTCAAAGGTCTGGGCGGGCGGGGCCATGAAGCCGATAATCTTGGCCTGGATGCGCCGCAGGGTCTCCACCTCTTCCTCGGTGTCGGTCACATCGGCATAGGGCGAGGCTTCCACATTGCGCCGCAGCGCCGCGACGCGGTCTGCCGACAGCGGGTGGGAGCGGAAATACTGCCAGCGGCGCTGGTGGGACAGGCGCTCCTGATGGGCCAGGCGCTCGAACGTGCTGACCAGGCCGCGGCCCGACTGTCCCGTGGCGGTCAGGAAGCGCACGGCCGCCTGGTCGGCGGCGGCTTCCTGGGCGCGGGTGTAGGTCATGAAGTCCAGCGTCGCGAACTGGGGCGAGGAGGCGATGATCGCTGCGCCCGCATCGCCTGCGCCGGCGAGGGCCGCGATGATGCCCACCCCGATGGCGGCGGCCATGGCGGCCATGGCGCTGCGCTCGGCCTGCTGCATGCGCACCAGATGGGCGCCTTCAATATGGCCGATCTCGTGGGCGATCACGCCCTTGATCTCACTCGGGGTCTCGGCCCGCACGATCAGGCCGGTGTTCAGGAACACATTCTGTCCGCGCGTGACGAACGCGTTGAACTCCATGTCGCCGATCAGATAGACATCGACCGAATTGACATTGAGCCCGGCCGCTTCGATCAGCGGGTCGGAATAGGCGCGCATCACCGCTTCGATCTCGGCGTCGCGCACCAGACCTTGGGCGATGGCGGGGGCCGAAGCCAGCACGATCGCGGCGCAAGCCGCAGCGGTCCGGCGCAGGAATGAGACTACGGGCAAGGCGATACTCCCTCCCCCTGTGGCTGACCCCTCAGCGTTCTCATGGACAATCTAGACAGATATGAGGCGGCGCGCCTAGTGCGCGGCGCGCCGCTCTCACACTCGTTACTTGAGGCCCAACAGCTTGCTGGAGCGCGACCACCAGCCGGTCTTGCGCGGCTCCTCCGAATTGGGCTCGGCCTCCGGCTTGGGCGCCGCATCGGTTTTGGCTTCCGGTTCGGACTTGGACTGAGGCTTGGCTTTGGGTGCAGCCTTGGCCTTGGCCTTGGGCTCAGGCTTGGCCTCCGCCTTGGGCTTGGCCGGCGCCTTGCGCCGCGTGCGGGGTTTGGTCTCCGGCGCCGGAGCGTCCTCGCCGTCTGCCGGCGCTTCAGCCTGTGCAGGGGCTGCATCGGCCGCAGGCGCATCTGATGCCTTGCGGCGTGTGCGCTTGCGCGGCGCCTTGGCGGGCGCAGCCTCTGCGTCCGCTGAGGCGGGCTCTGCCGGTGCAGCCGCCTCGCTCACAGCGTCGGCGTCCTTCGCGGTTGCAGCCGCAGCCGGCGCCTTGCGGCGGCGGCGCTTCGGCTTGGCCGGTTCGCCGGCGTCATCGTCGCTGACCGGCGCGGGCGTGCCGGCGTCGGAGGATTGGGCTGGCGCATCAGATCCGGAAACAGCCTCGCCAGCGGTAGGCGCGCCGCGATCCTCGCCGTCCGAACCGGACCGGCGGCGCCGGCGGGCCGGGCGCTCGCGCCGCGGCGGCGCTTCACCAGAACCGAAATCATCACCGCCCGTGGGCTCAACGACGGCCAGTACGTCAGCGCTGTCCGTGGTGGCTTCGCGGTCGTCAGAGCGCGCCTCGGCGCCCTGATCGCCCTCAGGCCCGCCCTCGTCACGGCGCTTGCGATTGCGTCCGCCGCGGCGGCCACGCCTGCGGCGCTTCTTCGAACCTTCATCGCCATCAGACGCGTCAGCCGCCTCCGGGCGCGGGGCCGGGGCTGCAGCGGCGGCGGCTTTTTTGGCGGGGCGCTGCTGCGGCGCGTCTTGGCCGTCATCGCGATCATCGGTTTCGGCTTCTTCAGCCTCGGCAGCCGCTTCGGCGGCGGCGTCCAGCGCTGCTTCGGCGGCGGCGTCGACCTGGCTGATGGGCGCCGGGCGCGTGGAGACGGGCCTTGGGCCTTCGCTGGCCGCTTCCAGACGCTCAAGCGAGCAGGCCGGGCGCATCAGCGCATCATCGGCTTTGATGGTCACGCGCATGGCGTAGCGCTGCTCGATGGAGTGCAGATGGTCGCGTTTTTCATTGAGCAGGTAGAGCGCCACTTCGGTGGGGCAGCTCAGCCGCACATGGGCCGAGCGGCCGCGCACGCCCTCTTCTTCCAGGGTGCGCATGACCACCAGGGCGCTCGATTCCACCGAGCGGATATAGCCGGTGCCCGAGCAGTGCGGGCAGACATCGGTGGAGCCTTCCACCAGAGAGGTGCGCCGGCGCTGGCGCGACATCTCCATCAGGCCGAACTGCGAGATGCGGCCCATTTGCAGGCGGGCCCGGTCACGTGCCAGCGCGTCCTTCATCTTCTTCTCGACGGCGCGAACGTTTTTGTTTTCGTCCATGTCGATGAAGTCGATGACGATCAGGCCGGCCAGGTCGCGCAGGCGCATCTGGCGCGCGGCTTCTTCAGCCGCTTCCAGATTGGTGCGGTGAGCGGTTTGCTCAATCCCGCGCTCTTTGGTCGACTTGCCCGAGTTCACGTCGATGGCGACCAGCGCCTCGGTCGGGTTGATGACGATATAGCCGCCCGATTTGAGCTGGGCCGTGGGCGAATGGATGCCTTCCAGCTGGCTTTCCACCTGGTGGCGCAGGAAGAGCGGCGCCTCCTCGTTATAGTGCTGCACCTTCTTGGCGTGGCTGGGCATGAGCATGCGCATGAAGGCCTTGGCCTCCTTGTACGCTTCCTCGCCCTCGACCAGGACCTCGTCGATATCCTTGTCGTACATGTCGCGGATGGTGCGCTTGACCAGATTGCCTTCCTCGTAAATCAGCGAGGGGGCCATGGATTTCAGCGTGGTCTCGCGAATGTTTTCCCACAAACGGATCAGATACTCGTAATCGCGCTTGATCTCCGTCTTGGTGCGCGAAGCGCCCGCCGTGCGGATGATCAGGCCCATGCCCTGCGGCACGGACAGTTCCGACACCGCCGATTTCAGGCGCTTGCGGTCAGGCGCATTGGTGATCTTGCGCGAAATGCCGCCGCCGCGCGCGGTGTTGGGCATGAGCACGCAATAGCGCCCGGCCAGGCTGAGATAGGTGGTCAGCGCCGCACCCTTGTTGCCGCGTTCTTCCTTGGCGACCTGGACCAGCAGCACCTGGCGGCGCTTGATGACTTCGTGGATCTTGTACTTGCGCAGGAGATTGCGGCGACGGCGCGAGGCCTCGTCCAGCAGATCATCCTCGTCCTGGGAGACTTCGGAATCCTCGTCGCCTTGCGACGCGGCGGCCTCGTCAGCCATCTGGGCGCTGACTTCGGCTTCCTGGGCGCGCAGGGCTTCGCGATCCGCGTGCGGGATCTGGTAATAATCGGGGTGGATTTCGTTGAAGGCGAGGAAGCCGTGCTTGTTGCCGCCATACTCGACGAAGGCCGCCTGGAGCGAGGGCTCCACACGCGTCACCTTGGCGAGATAGATATTGCCTCTGATGGGCTTTCTGGTGGCGGACTCGAAGTCGAATTCTTCAACGCGGTTGTTTTCCACGACCACGACCCGGGTTTCTTCCGGGTGGGCCGCGTCGATCAGCATCTTGCGGGACATAAAAGCGGTCTCCAGGCCGCGCAACAGCGTCGCCAGCCCGGGTCAAACCGGGCGGCGAGGTGTGGCGGCGTTCGTTGGAGCGCGAAGCGGGGCGAGGGCCTGAAATTGTCAAAGCGGTCGCGAACGCAGCGCGCATGGGGTTGGTCCTCAAGGCGCCTCCGCTCCGGCCTCGGCCTGGGCGGCGCGCCCGTTCTGTTGTGTTTCCGGCGCCGGCGCGTCGGGCAGGGGCCCGTGCGCGCGTCGTCCTGAACATGTTTCGTTTGCGCCGGGCCACAAGGGCCTGAAGCGCTTCGTCGCCGGGCATGCAAACCGAGTCACTGGACCGGAACCACGCCGACGCGGCGCACCTTGCACCATTCTGCAAGCGATGAAAAGCAAGCTTGTCCATGTTAGGGAATGCTCAACAGTGCGCTAACCGAATCGAAAGACGGGCGCCGTTAGGGTGGGATCCAAGACGTCTGCCCGCAAAACGCGGAAAGCCGGACGCACGGGATGACGAGGGTGTAAGGGTGACGCGAATTTTCGCAGCGATCCTGGCGTTGACCGCCGCCCTGCTGGCGCCGCAGGGCGCGCAGGCTGATGAGATCCTGGCCGTACGCTTTGGCGAGCATGACACCCATACTCGGGTCGTTGTGGAGACCCGCACCCCGGTGCGCGTGCGCGCCCACACCCTGTCCGAGCCACGCGCGCGGCTGGTGCTCTCCTTTGAATCAGCCTCCTGGGGTGTGAGTAATCTGCCTGACGGCGCCGGTCTGGGCGCGGGTCTGGTCGGTGTTTTCCGTTTTGACGGCGCGGCCAGCCACCCCAGGCTGGTGTTTTCGCTGTCGGGTCCGGCCAATATCCGCCAGCAGATGACGCTGGACCCCGCCGGGGGCGGCTATCGCACGGTTATCGATCTGGAGCCGGTCAGCCAGGCCGCCTTCGCCAGCGTTGCGGGCTTTCCTCAAACGGCCGCCACCATCACCGAGTTGGTGGCGCGCGAGGCGGGTGTGGGTTTCACCCCGGAATCCTGCGAGCGCATCCGGGTGGTGATCGATCCCGGCCATGGCGGGCGCGATCCGGGCGCGCTGGCGCGTTTTGGCGGCATGCATGAAGCGGGCATCGTCCTGGCGGCGGGCCTGCAGCTGCGCGATATTCTCAATGAGGCCGGGCGCTATGAGGTCATCATGACCCGCGACCGCGATGTCTATGTGAGCCTGGAGGACCGGGTGCGGATTGCGCGTGAGGCGCGCGCCGACCTGTTCATCTCGCTGCACGCCGATTCGGCGGGCGATAATTCGGGGCCGCAGGGCGCAACCGTCTATTCCATGAACGCCCGCGCCGAAAGCCGTGCGCGCAACCGCGCCATCACTGACGGCAACTGGGTGGATATCAGCCGTCCTGAAGAGGTGTCGCGCATCCTGGTGGAGATGTCGATCGCCAACAAGCGCAGCCAGTCGGAACTCTTCGCCGAGGCGCTGCGCACCGAGGTGGGCCGCACGGCCCCGCTGTGGCGCACCACGCCCATGGAAGCCAATTACGCGGTGCTCACCGACGCCGAGACTCCGTCAGTTCTGTTTGAAATGGGCTTCCTGACCAATCGCGAGGATTCGCGCCGGATGAATGATGCGCGCGAGCGCCGGCGCCTGATGCAGTCAGCGGCCGCCGCCATCGACACGCATTTCGCCGGCTGCAGCGCCACCGGCCGGACCTTCTGGGCGGCCAATGCCGCGCCGCCAGCCCTTGGCGCCAGCGCCCGCTGCCCGCAGCATCCTGTTGGCATGTTCGCTGCGTACGCCATAATGGCGCCTGTTTCGGGGGGCAGAGAACGGGCGGTTTCCAGACAGCCCGGGCGGTGAGGATCACATGAAACTGTTGAGCTTTGGCAATGCGCTTCGCGTGCTGGTCTGGGGCGGCATTGCGGTTTGCGTGCTGGGCGTCATCTCGCTCGTCGCCGCCGCAGTCTATGTGGTGCGCGTCACCGCTGACCTGCCCGATTATGAGCAACTGGCCGAATATGAGCCGGCGATCATGAGCCGCGTGCATGCCGGCGACGGCCTTTTGATCGCCGAATACGCGCGCGAGCACCGCGTCTTTGTGCCGATTGAGAACATCCCCTCTGAGGTGGTCAGCGCCTTTCTGTCGGCCGAGGATCGCAGCTTTTACCAGCATGGCGGGCTGGATTTCACCGGCATCGCGCGGGCGGCCATCTCCAACCTCTCCAATTACCTGCAAGGGCGCCGGCTGGAAGGCGCCTCGACCATCACCCAGCAGGTGGCCAAGAACTTCCTGCTGTCATCCGAGCAGGCGCTGGCGCGCAAGGTGCAGGAAATGGTGCTGGCCCGGCGCATGGAGCGCGCCTTCACCAAGGACCAGATCCTCGAGCTCTATCTCAATGAGATTTACCTGGGCAATCGCGCCTATGGCGTGGCGGCGGCGGCGCTGAACTATTTCGACAAGTCACTGGACGAGCTGGAGCTGCACGAGATCGCCTATCTGGCGGCCCTGCCCAAGGGCCCGAACAATTATCATCCCGAGCGCCGCCCCGAAGCGGCGGTGGGCCGGCGCAACTGGGTGCTCTCGCGCATGGCCGCCAATGGCTATGTCACCGAGGCCGCTGCGGACGCCGCCGCACAGCAGCCGCTGGAAGCCACCACGCGCCTGGCCGGTGAGACCTATCTGGCGGCGGAATATTTCGTCGAGCAGGTGCGCCGTGAGGTGTTCAACCGCTATGGCGATGCGCAGATCTATGAAGGCGGGCTGTCGATCCGCACCACGCTGGACACGCGCATGCAGCTGGCCGCGCGCCGCGCCCTGCGCGACGGGCTGGAAGCCTATGACCGCCGCCACGGGTTTCGCGGACCGCTGACGCAATTTGAGGAGTTTGACGACTGGCCTGCGCGCCTTGGCGAGGTGCGCCCGCCGGCCGATATCGATTCCGACTGGGCGGTGGCGCTGGTGCTGGACGTCAATGAGAGCGAGGCGCAGATCGGCTTCGCGGACCGGTCCCGTGGCCGCATTCCACTGTACGCACTGTCCTGGGCGCGCACGCCCTCGCGCGACGCTGAAACCAACATGCCGCGGCTGGGCCCGGCGATTACCCGCGCCGATGCGGCCCTGACCTTGGGCGATGTGGTGCTGGTCAAGCGCCTGACGGCGGACGATGCGCCCAACCAGACGGTGGCCGAGGATCATTACGGCCTGCGCCAGATCCCCGAGGTGAATGGCGGCATCCTGGCCATGGATCCGTTCACGGGACGGGTTCTGGCCATGGTGGGCGGGTATTCCTTCGCTCAGAGCCAATTCAACCGCGCCGTCCAGGCGCGCCGCCAGCCCGGCTCGGCGTTCAAGCCCTTTGTCTACGCCGCGGCGCTTGAGAACGGCTACACGCCTGTCTCGATCATTCTGGATGCGCCGTTTGTGGCGTCGGGTGATGCGGAGATGCGCTTTTACCGCCCGACCAATTATTCCAACGTCTTCTATGGCCCGTCCACGCTGCGGCGCGGGCTGGAGCTGTCGCGCAATGTGATGACCGTGCGCCTGGCCCAGGACATGGGCATGCGCCCGGTGGCCGATCTGGCGCGCCGGTTCGGCATTTATGAAAACTTGCAGCCGACGCTGGCCATGTCTCTGGGCGCAGGCGAGACCACGCTGATGGATCTGGTTGGCGCCTATGGCGCGCTGGTCAATGGCGGACGCCATGTGTCGCCGGCCATTCTGGACCGGGTGCAGGATCGCGCCGGGCGCACCATCTGGGTGGCGGACGGGCGTGAATGTCCCGGCTGCAACACGCCGGACTGGGACCGCACCCTGCGTGAGCCGGAGCTGGACGCGCTGGGCGAGGACGCGGTGGATCCGGTGGTCGCCTATCAGATCGTCAGCATGCTGGAAGGCGCGGTGGAGCGCGGCACCGGCTCGGCGCTGCGCGCGCTGGGCCGTCCGGTGGCGGGCAAGACCGGCACCACCAACGAGGTTCGCGACGCCTGGTTCGTGGGCTTCAGCCCCGACCTCGTGGTCGGCATTTATGTGGGCTTCGACACGCCCGTGCCGTTGGGTCAGGGCGAGGCGGGCGGCGTGCTGGCTGCGCCGATCGCGCGCGACTTCCTGCGACCGGCGCTGCAGGGCTATGCCGTATCGAATTTCCGTCTGCCTGACGGGGTGAGCCTGGCGCCGGTGAACCGCGAGTCGGGCGAGCCGTCCGCGCTGGGTCGCCCGGGCGTCATTCTGGAAGCCTTCCGTCCCGGCACCGAGCCGCGGCGCGGCGTCTCGGCGGCGGATGAGGCGTTGAGCTTTGGCTTTGGCGCGCTGGGTGGCGACAGGGGCGACCGCCGCACCCGCGACGACGAGGACGATGAAGAGGATGATCTGGGCGGGTTGTACTGACCGCGCCCAGCCGGTATCCCGCCCGTTCGACCCATCCACCGCCGATGAGAGACCCCTCGCCATGCGTGCTGAAATCGCCGAGCTGAAACAGGCCGTTGAACAGTCCACCCTCCTTTTGCGGAGGCGTCTTTGACTGGGATACCGCTGGTAAACGCCTGGATGAACTGAACGCCCGCGCCGAAGATCCCACACTGTGGGACAAGCCCGATCAGGCCCAGACCCTGATGCGCGAGCGCAACCGGCTGGACGCCGCGATCCGCGAAGTGCGCGAGATCGAGACCGAGCTGTCCGACACTATCGAAGTGGCCGAGATGGCCGAGGCGGAAGCCGAGGAAGAGCTCTATGACGAGGCGCTGGCCGCGCTGCGCCTGCTGAGCAGGCGTGCGGGCAAGGCCGAGCTGCAGGCGCTTCTGTCGGGCGAGGCGGACGCCAATGACTGCTATGTGGAAATCCACCCCGGCGCCGGCGGCACCGAGGCCCAGGACTGGGCCGAGATGATGTCGCGCATGTATACGCGCTGGGCGGAAAAATCGGGCTACAAGGTCGAGGTGATCGACTATCAGGCCGGCGAGGAGGCGGGGCTGAAATCGGTCACCCGGCTGGTCAAGGGCGAGAACGCCTATGGCTGGCTGAAGACCGAGGCGGGGGTGCACCGGCTGGTGCGCATCTCGCCCTATGACAGCTCGGGCCGGCGCCATACCAGCTTCGCCAGCGTCTGGTCCTATCCGCTGGTGGACGACACCATCGAGATCGAGATCCTGGACAAGGATGTGCGCACCGACACGTACCGCGCCTCGGGCTCGGGCGGCCAGCACATCAACAAGACCGACTCTGCCGTCCGTCTGACCCACGCGCCCTCGGGCATTGTCGTGGCGTGTCAGTCAGAGCGCTCCCAGCACAAGAACAGGGCCAAGGCCTGGGACATGCTGCGCGCGCGCCTGTATGAGCAGGAGTTACGCCGCCGCGAAGAGGCCGCCCAGGCCGAGGCCGATTCCAAGAGCGATATTGGCTGGGGTCACCAGATCCGCTCCTACGTCCTGCAGCCCTATCAGATGGTCAAGGATCTGCGCACCCAGGTGGAGACGTCCGATACGCAAGGCGTGCTGGACGGCGATCTGGACCCGTTCATGGCCGCAGCGCTGGCCGCGCGGGTCGGCGGGGACGACGCGCCGGACGCCTGAAACGGAACGCAAAAAAACCGGGCGCGTCTGGGACGCGCCCGGCCTTTTTCAGCTATCGGCGAATTCGTAGCGTCAGGCCTTGGGGGCGTTGGCCGCCGAGGGCGGCGGCGCAGCCGGCGTGGCCGGCTTGCCGAAGCTGGATGACTGGGCCTGAGGCTGGGGCTCGGCGGGCTTCGGTGCGGCCGAGGCGCCGGGCGATGACGGCGCGTCTGTACGTGCGGCAGGCTTGGCCGTGGCCTTGTCGGTCATCGGATCGGTGGAGCGGCGGCAATGGCCATCGAAGAAAGCGCCGCTTTCAATGGAGAGCGTGGCGTGGATGACATCGCCCTCGACGCGTGCAGTGGAGGCCAGCTGCACCTGACGGGCGCGCACAGACCCCTGCACCCGGCCGCGAATTACGACGGTTTCGGCGACAACCTCGCCCTTCACATTGGCTTCCTCGCCAATGGTCAGCGAGCCGGCGCGCACATCGCCCTCTACCGTCCCGTCCAGCTGGACTTCGCCTTCGGACATGATCGAGCCGTGCACGACCAGATCTGCGCTCAGAATGGAGGGGGCTTTGCTTTTCATGGAGGACGACCTCTTGGACGGAGCCGGCGGCTGGGAGCCGGCGTCTGGGGCTGCTGGGGGAGTCTCTTTTTTAGTGAACATAGCGTCCCGCTCTGATGAAATCTTCAGGGTCCACGTGCGCGCCACGGAACCAAATCTCGTAGTGAAGATGGGTCGCTGTCGAGCGGCCCGTCGATCCCATGCCCCCCAGACGCTGACTGGTCTCGACATCGTCTCCCCGGCGCACATCAATGGAATGCAGATGCGCAAACCGGGTCCGGAAGCCGTATCCGTGATCGACCTCCACAGTGCGACCATACCCTGCCCGCCAGCCCGCGTAAACGACCCGTCCCGGCGCCGGGGACACGATCGGCGCCCCGCGATAGGCGGCAAAGTCGGTGCCGGCGTGGAAGGCCGGGCGCCGCGAGAAGGGATCAATCCGGTTGCCATAGGGCGAGGTGCGCCGGTGCGGTCCGTCGATCGGCAAGGCCAGCGGCGTCGCGGTCAGCAATTGCTCGACATGTTCAGCCTCGACAAGGCGCGCGGTGATGCGCGCGATGCGGGCGTTAAACGGGTCACTGAGGTCCAGCCCCCCGGAGAAGACCGGGGCCTGATCGATTGGAATGAAGGGGCCGCCCGTGCCGCCTTCGCTGTCCAGCGGACCGGCGCTGACCGCCTGGTCCACCCGCATGCCGGTCAGGCGCAGCACGGCGCGCAGCTTTTCCAGCCTCTGCTCGGCGCTTTCCTCCACCAGGGCCAGCGCGGCTTCCTGATCGGCCAGCAGCGCCGCAACACGCTGTTCAGCCGGGTCAGCGTCGGGGTCGAGGGCGAGCGCCGTGGGCGCCACCAGCGGCTCGCGCGGGGTTTCATCGCCCGATGTTGCGGCCATCAATATGCGGCCATCGTCCAGGCTCGGGCTTTCGCGTTCGCGCGTCAGCGACAGATCGTCGGCGAAATCGAGCAGGCGGCGCAGCGTGTTGGAGCGGTTCTGCAGCTCGCCCGCGGTGCGGTCAAAGGCGCTGGTGCGCGATTCCACATAGGCGATGGCGGCCGCTTCGGCGGCGCGGGCCTCGTCCAGCTGTTGCTGGTGACGCTCGGCCAGAACCCGGATTTCATGACCGGCGCGGCCCTCGGCGCGCGCGCTCAGCACCATGTTGACCGAGGTGATCGCCAGCCATACCGCCAGCAGGCACACCCCGGTAATGGCGGCCACCTGCATCTCGGTCGTAATCGCAAAATACCGCACCTGACCTTCGGTGCGGTGATAAATCTGCCGGTCGGGGAAGCGTTGCTTGATATGCTCCCACGGCCCGGCCAGAAGACGTTTCACCATCTGCTCGCCTCGCCTTGCATTCGCAGTCGTTCGAAGACGCCCTCCCACAGGCCAGCCGCATGAAGCATATTCATGTGACCCTTTTCAACACACCGCATGCAATGTGTGGGCCGGACGTTAAGATATTGTCGACCGTAACGCCAGCAGCCAAACGGCGCCTTTCATGCTGCGTTCATGAATGATGTTATTCCCCGCCAGGTGCTGCCGGGCCGGGACACTGCCCGTCCCTGTGCAGGCAGGCCTTCCGGGAGCAGCGCAAAAGGGCGGGACAGGCTGTGAAAAGCCGCCGTCGGCCAGCCGGGCTGCGCCGGGCCGGGGCGGGTTACAGTTAATTAAACAGTGAGGGCTGGACGCAGCATGCGCCGGCGGCCCCGCACGCGGCGGCGTGCGGGGGGCGGGAAAGGCTGCGAGGCGCGCGGGAGCAAGTCCGGGCCGTTATGGGGTTGTGGGCGTTTTGGAGCCCGGCAAAGGCTCCCGCGCAACGGGACGATTTACGGCGATTGAGCCTTTGGGGGGGCAGACTTTGACCTGCGCGCTTGTCACGCAGGAGGACGCCCCCAACTTTTCTTGTCGCCGCCTGTTTGTTGAACCGGGGCGTTAATCCGGCCAACTCGGGACATCCCGCTCCCCGCCCGGCCAGGACGCTCCGGACCGACCTCGCGTGCGGGAAGGAGGGTAGAGTAGGGGCGTGCAGCGGGGAGGGGGATAGAGGCGGGGATAAGGGGGATTACCCCTCCAGCATCGCAATCAGGTCCAGCGCGCTTTCAGAGATGACTGTGCCAGGGGGGTACACCGCCGCGGCGCCCATGGCTTTGAGTTCGGGCACGTCTTCGGGCGGGATGACGCCGCCCACCACGATCAGCATGTCGCCGCGCCCGTCGGCCTCCAGCGCGGCCTTGAGGGCCGGCACCAGGGTCAGGTGACCGGCGGCGAGCGATGAGGCGGCGACCACGTGGACGTCGTTCTCCACCGCCTGGCGGGCGGCTTCTTCGGGCGTCTGGAAGAGCGGGCCGATATCCACGTCCCAGCCAAGGTCCGCGAACGCGCTGGCGACGACTTTCTGGCCGCGGTCATGGCCGTCCTGGCCCATCTTGGCGATGAGAATGCGCGGGCGGCGGCCCTGCGCTTCCGCGAACCGGTCTGCCGCTGCGCGCGCGCGGCGCACGGCCTCGTCATCGCCTGCCGCTTTCAAATACACCCCCTGGACCGAGCGGATCTCCGCCGTGTGGCGCCCGAACACGCTTTCCATGGCGTCGGACATTTCCCCCACCGTGGCGCGTGCGCGCGCGGCGTCAATACACGCCGCCAGAAGATTGCCGTCAGAGGCCGCAGCTTGGGTGAGGGCGTCGAGCGCGGCGCGGGTCTTGTCCGTGTCGCGCTCTTTGCGCAATTGCTCCAGCTTGGCCAGCTGCTCGGCGCGCACCTTGCGGTTATCCACCTTGAGCACCGGCACGTCTTCGGGCTCGGTCAGGCGGAATTTATTAATGCCGACAATGGTCTGCAATCCGGAATCGATGCGCGCCTGGGTGCGCGCGGCCGCTTCCTCGATGCGCAGCTTGGGCACGCCTTCCTCGATGGCCTTGGTCATGCCGCCCAGCGAGTCGATTTCAGCGAT
This sequence comes from Oceanicaulis sp., assembly GCA_022565365.1. Lineage (GTDB taxonomy): Bacteria > Pseudomonadota > Alphaproteobacteria > Caulobacterales > Maricaulaceae > Oceanicaulis. The sequence continues at coordinate 142 of JAIUMW010000051.1, read as the reverse complement.
ATGATCCAGCGCGCGGGCTGCCAGATCATGGGTCAGACGCTCGACAAACCAGGATCCGCCCCACGGGTCGATGGCGTCGGTCATCCCCGCCTCGCTGGCGAGCACCAGCTGGGTGTTGCGGGCGATGCGCGCGGAGAAGTCG